>NZ_JBFBGN010000117.1:0-22742 GCF_040684675.1 Streptomyces sp. NPDC089915
ACGCGCCGGTAGCCGGACGCGAGGTCGGCGTTGACGGAGGAGCGGATGCCGCCGTCCACGTACCGGCGGCCGTCGATGGTGACGGGCGGCCAGACCCCGGGCACGGCGCAGCTCGCCGCGACCGCGTCCACCAGCCCGGCCCCGCGCTCCCGGTCGAAGGGGGCGCTCTCCCCGGTCAGCGCGTCGACGGCGGTGACGACCAGGCGCCGCTCGGGCCACTCGTGCGAGACGAGCCGGGCTGCCAGGACCTCGCGCCGCTCCGCCTCGGCGGGGGTGTCGGCGGCGAGGGCCATCGCGCCGACCCGCCTGCGGTACTCGGCGGCGTCGCGCGAGCGGACCATGGCGAGGGCGTACCGGGCGAGGAGGCCCGCGCCGAACTTCGCCGCGATCTCCCCGGCGGGGTCGGCGAGCTGGCGCTCGTACAGCTCGCGCGGCGTGAGCAGCCCCGAGGCGAGCTGGGCGCCGACCACCGAGCCGGCGGAGGTGCCGACGACGAGGTCGGCGCCGGTGAGGTCCACTCCGGCGCGGGCGAGCCCGTAGAGGATCCCGGACTCCCAGCCGACGCCGGTGAGCCCGCCGCCGCCCAGCACCAGTGCCGTGTCGCGTACCGTCCCGCCGCTCATCCGCGCCCGCCCCTCGTTCCGCCCGTAGGCCGTGTGGTGACGGCAGTCTGGCAAAGCCGGACCGCCGCCACCACCGCCGGGGCTACCCGAGGACCTCGGTCACCGTCCCCGCGCCGACCGTGCGCCCGCCCTCGCGGATCGCGAAGCCGAGCCCGGCCTCCAGGGGCACGTCCCGGCCCAGCTCGACGGTCATGGCCACCGTCTCACCGGGCCGGGCCACCCCGGCCGCGCCCAGGTCCACGTCGCCGACCACGTCGGCGGTGCGGATGTAGAACTGCGGCCGGTAGCCGGAGGACAGGGCCGTCGTCCGGCCGCCCTCGCGCCCGGAGAGCACGTACACCCGCGCGGTGAAGCGCCGGCGCGGCGCCACGCTGCCCGGCGCGGCGACCACGTGCCCGCGCCGCACACCGTCGCGGTGCACCCCGCGCAGCAGCAGGGCGACGTTGTCCCCGGCCTCGGCGGACTCCATCGGCTTGCCGAAGGTCTCCAGCCCCGTCACGACGGTCTCCACGGGCTCGCCCTCGCCGCCGAGCAGCGCCACCCGGTCGCCGAGGCGGACGGTGCCGCGCTCGACGGCGCCGGTCACGACGGTGCCGCGGCCGGTGATGGTCAGGACGTTCTCGACCGGCAGCAGGAACGGCGCGTCCGTGTACCGCACGGGCATCGGCACGTACGTGTCGACCGCGTCGAGCAGCGCCTCGATCGCCCCCGTCCAGCGCGGGTCGCCCTCCAGCGCCCCGAGCCCGGAGACCCGTACGACCGGGACCTCCTCACCGCCGTAGCCGTGCGCGGTGAGCAGCTCGCGGACCTCCAGCTCGACCAGGTCGGTCAGCTCCGGGTCCCCGGCGTCGGCCTTGTTCAGGGCCACCACGATGTGGTCCACGCCGACCTGCCGGGCGAGGAGCACGTGCTCGGCGGTCTGCGGCATGACCCCGTCGAGGGCCGAGACGACGAGGATGGCCCCGTCGAGCTGGGCCGCGCCGGTGACCATGTTCTTGACGTAGTCGGCGTGGCCGGGCATGTCGACGTGGGCGTAGTGGCGGGTGTCGGTCTCGTACTCGACGTGCGTGAGGTTGATGGTGATGCCGCGCCGGGCCTCCTCGGGGGCGCGGTCGATCCGGTCGAACGGCACGAAGGAGGCGCCCCCGCGCTCGGCGAGGACCTTGGTGATGGCGGCGGTGAGGGTGGTCTTGCCGTGGTCGACGTGACCCATGGTGCCGATGTTGAGGTGCGGCTTGGTGCGGGTGAAGGCCGTCTTGGCCATGATGTCTTTCCCGTGTCTCGAAGCTGGAACGGGACCCCCGGAGCGAACCGACCCTCCCCCTGCGGGGTCCGCCGGACGATCCGGGAAGGGTCAGCTTCGTGCGCCGTCGAAGGCGGCGGGTGCCGCTGCGGCCAGGGCCTCTGCCGCGGCGAGGAGCGCCGGGGAGGCGGGGAGGGCAGCCTTCGGCGCGTCCGCGACTGCGGACGGCGCTGCGGGGAAGGCGTACCGGGACATGCCCTGGATCCTGCCCCAGCGGCCGGGCCGCGTCGAACGAATTACCGCCGGGCCCGGTCAGTTCGTCCGGGTGAGGCCTGGATTACGGCGGGCCGCCGCACCGGTCGGTTAATCTCCCCGGATGTCCCTCCTCCTCGCGCCGTGGACGCGGCTGGCGCTGCTCGTCGTACTGCTCGTGGCGGCCGGGGTCTGCGTCCTGGTCTACGAGCCCCAGCGGCTGCTCTCCCGGGGCTGGCCGCCGGGGCTGCCGGTGGGCGCGGGGGTGCTGCTGTTCGCGGGCGCGTACGGCCTGTGCGCGGCGGCGTTCGTGCCGCGGCCGCTGCTGAACCTCGCGGCCGGGGCGGTCTTCGGCACCTGGTTCGGGCTGGCGGCGGCCGTCGGCGGGACGGTGCTCGGCGCGGGCCTCTCCTTCGGCCTGGGCCGGATCATGGGCCAGGAGGCGCTCCGGCCGTTCCTGCGCGGGCGGTGGCTGAAGGCGGCCGACGCCCAGCTGAGCCGGCACGGCTTCCGCTCCATGCTGGCGGTCCGGATCTTCCCGGGGGTGCCGTTCGCGGCCGCCAACTACCTCGCGGCGGTGTCCCGCTGCGGCTGGCTCCCCTTCCTCCTGGCCACGGCCCTCGGGACGGTGCCCAACACGGCCGCGTACGTGGTCGCCGGGGCCAGCGCCTCCTCCCCCGGATCCCCCGCGTTCCTCGCCTCGTTCGGGTTCATCGCCGTCTCCGGGGCGGTCGCGGCGGCGGTCGCCTGGCGCAAGCGGCACCGCCTCGCGGGCCCCGCCGTACGGGAGCCCGCGCCCGTACACCCCCCTGTGGTCGGCGCCGCTCCCCACGGGCCCTAGCATCGGACCCGAACTGCCCGACGATCACAAGGACGAGCGCACACCGACATGAGCTGGTTCGAATCCCTAATCCTCGGTCTCGTCCAAGGTCTTACGGAGTTCCTCCCGATCTCCTCCAGCGCGCACCTGCGGCTGACCGCGGCCTTCGCCGGCTGGCACGACCCGGGTTCGGCCTTCACGGCCATCACCCAGATCGGCACCGAGGCCGCCGTGCTGATCTACTTCCGCAAGGACATCGCGCGGATCATCTCGACCTGGTTCCGCTCGCTGTACACCAAGTCGCTGCGCTCCGAGCAGGACGCGCGGATGGGCTGGCTCGTCATCGTCGGCTCGATCCCGATCGGCGTCCTCGGCCTCGTCTTCAAGGACCAGATCACCGGCCCGGCCCGTGACCTGCGGCTGACCGCCACGACCCTGATCGTGATGGGCCTGATCCTGGGCTTCGCCGACTGGCAGGCCTCGCGCGACGAGCAGGGCGGCCGGCACCGGGTGGTCAAGCAGCGCAAGACGCTCAAGGAGCTGGGCGTCAAGGACGGTCTGATCTTCGGCGTCTGCCAGGCGATGGCGCTGATCCCGGGCGTCTCGCGCTCGGGTGCGACGATCTCCGGCGGCCTGCTGCTGGGCTTCACGCGCGAGGCGGCGGCCCGGTACTCCTTCCTGCTGGCCATCCCGGCGGTGCTGGCCTCGGGCGCGTTCGAGATCAAGGACGTGATCGAGAGCCCCGGCCACATCACCTGGGGTCCGACGATCTTCGCCACGGTGATCGCCTTCTTCGTGGGCTACGCCGTCATCGCCTGGTTCATGAAGTTCATCTCGACCAAGAGCTTCATGCCCTTCGTGATCTACCGCATCGTGCTCGGCATCGCGCTGTTCGTGCTCATCGGCATGGGCGTGCTGGAGGCGGAGGCGGGCGCGAGCGGCACCTGATCCCGCCGTTCGGACACGCGTACGCACCGAAGGCCGCCCGGGAACGTTCCCGGGCGGCCTTCGCGTCGTTGTGCCCGGAGAGACCTGAACGGCGAGCAACAGGGGGTGTCCCATGGGTCGGGTGGTGCTGGAGCGGTTTCCGGCGGGGAGTCCGCGCGGCAGCTGGCCCGCGGAGGAGTACGCGGCCCAGCGGATGCGCGAGGGAGTGCCGGCGGAGGTGGTGATGGACCTGGCCAGTGACGCGTTCCTGGTCGTGATCCGGCAGCGGGAGGCGCGTTCCGGCCACTGAGCGGTGCCGGGAAGATCCCGTGGCCGCACGCCCCTTGGCCCCGGAGGCCTCCGGCCGCACACTGTCCCGATGACGCAGCGTGTGGACCTGGCGACGGTGATGGACCGGCTGGCGGTCGACGAGGTGGTCTCGGGGTACGCGGCGGCCGTGGACGACGGCGACTGGGCGGCCTACCGGGCCCTGTTCACCCCCGCCGGGCGGGCCGACTACGGCTCGGCCGGCGGGGTCGAGGGGCCGGCCGGGGAGGTGGCCGACTGGCTCGCGGAGACCATGCGGCTGTTCCCGGTGCGCCAGCACCTCATCGTCAACCGGCGGATCCTGCTGGAGGACCGGGACGGCGCCCCCGGGGACTCGGCGCGGGTCCTGGCCGACTTCCTGAACCCGATGCGGCTGGCGGGCGACGGGGACGGGGGCACCGCCCCCAACTTCGTCGCCGCCGGGCGCTACACCTTCACGCTCGCCCGCACCCCGGACGGCTGGCGGCTCACCGGGGTGACCGTGCACGAGAAGTGGCGCCACATGCAGGCCTGAACGCCGGCCCGGCGCCTGCGGGCGCGGCCCGTCGGGAGCGGTCCCACACTGGAGGCGGAGGCAGGTCATGGTCGCGGAGCTGAGCGGGCGCGGCGGTCCGGACGGAACGTTCCGCCGACGCGGGCGGGCCGCGGCGGGCGGGCCGAGCGGGCCCAGCGGAACGTTCCGGCGGGACCGGGCGGGCCGGCGGGCGCGGTGGAGGCGGGCCGCGGCCGCGGTGGCCGCCGGGGCGGTGCCCTGCCTGGCCTTCCCCGCCCCGGCGCTGTGGTGGCTGGCCTACGTCGCCCTCGTGCCCTGGATGCTGCTGCTGCGCTCCGCCCCCACCGGCCGGCGGGCGGCGCTGGAGGGCTGGCTCGGCGGCGCGGGGTTCATCGTGGCGGTGCACCACTGGCTGCTGCCGAGCCTGCACGTGTTCCTGGTGCCCCTGGCCGCGCTGCTCGGGCTGCTCTGGATCCCCTGGGCGCTGCTGGTGCGGGAGCTGCTCGGCGGGGCTCCTGCCCCGGGCCGGGCCGCGGCCGCGCTGGTCCTCGTACCGGCGGGCTGGCTGCTGTCGGAGCTGGCCCGGTCCTGGCAGGGGCTGGGCGGACCCTGGGGGCTGCTCGGGGCCAGCCAGTGGCAGGTACCCGCGGCCCTGCGGCTGGCCTCCGTGGGCGGGGTGTGGCTGGTGAGCCTGCTGGTGGTGGCGGTGAACTGCGCGGTGGTGCTGGTGGTCGCCGTGCCGGGGGCGCGGGTGACGGCGGTGGCCTCGGTGGCGGGGTGCGCGGTGCTGACGGGGGCGGTGTGGCTGTGGCTGCCGCGCCCCGAGGTGACGGGCGCGCTGCGGGTGGCCGTCGTCCAGCCGGGCCTCGTGGACGGGGCGGACGGCGGGGAGCACCGCTTCGCCGTCGAGGAGCGCCTCACCGCGGACCTGGCGGGGACCCGCCCCGGCCTGGTGGTGTGGGGCGAGAGCAGCGTCGGCGCGGACCTGTCGGCGCGCCCCGACCTGTCGCGACGGCTGGCGGAGCTGTCCGCGCGGGTGGGCGCGCCGCTGCTGGTCAACGTGGACGCCCGGCGCTCGGACCGGCCGGGGATCTACAAGAGCTCGGTGCTGGTCGGGCCCCAGGGCCCCACCGGGGACCGGTACGACAAGATGCGGCTGGTGCCCTTCGGCGAGTACATACCGGCGCGGTCGCTGCTGGGCTGGGCCACCTCGGTCGGGAAGGCGGCGGGCGAGGACCGGATGCGGGGCGCGGGGCCGGTGGTCATGGACCTGCCCGGCGGCACCCGGATCGGCCCGCTGGTGTGCTTCGAGTCCGCCTTCCCCGACATGAGCCGGCACCTGGCCGGCGAGGGGGCCGGGGTGCTGGTCGCCCAGTCCTCGACCTCCACGTTCCAGCACAGCTGGGCACCGGCCCAGCACGCCTCCCTGGCGGCCCTGCGCGCCGCCGAGACCGGCCGTCCGATGGTGCACTCCACCCTGACCGGGGTCAGCGCGGTCTTCGGCCCCTCGGGCGAGCGGATCGGCCGGGAGCTGCCCACCTCGGCGAGCACGGCGGCGGTGTACGAGGTGCCGCTGGCCCGGGGCACGACCCCGTTCGTCCGCTTCGGGAACTGGCCCGGCGGGGCCTCCCTGGCCGTGCTCGTCCTGTACTGCGCGGCCAGGGGCGCCCGGGCGGTCAGGGCCGCGCGCTCTGCTCCAGCGCCGTCAGCACCACCCGCTCGCACAGCTCGTGGGTGAGCAGCGCGTCCCGGGCGCTGAGCACCTTGCCGGTGCCCACGGCCTCCATGAAGGTGTCCACGGCCTGCTCGATCCCGCGCTGGCGGGCGACGGGGACCCAGTCCCCGCGCCGGCGCACGGTCGGCTGGCCCTTGTGGTCGATGACCTCGGCGAGGTTGACGACCTGGCGCTTGGAGTCCTGTCCGGACACCTCCAGGACCTCCTCGGTGGACCCGGACAGCCGGTTCATGATGCCGAGGGCGGTGAACCCCTCCCCGGACATCTGGAGCACCACCTGTGACATCAGCCCCTCCCGCACCACGGCGCGGACGTCGATGTGGTCGGCGTCGCCGGGCAGCAGGAAGCGCAGGGTGTCGACGACGTGGATGAAGTCGTCGAGGACCAGGGTGCGCGGGTCCTCGGGGAGCCCGACCCGGTTCTTCTGCAGGACGATCAGATCGCGCGGCAGGTCGGCGCACTGCGCGTAGCCGGGGGCGTGGCGGCGGTTGAAGCCGACGAAGAGGGAGGTGCCGCGCTCCTCGGCCAGCTCGACCAGGCGCCGCGACGCGGCGAGCTCGTAGGCGAGCGGCTTGTCCACGTACGTGGGCACGCCCGCCTCCAGCAGCCGCTCCACGATCTCGGGGTGGGCGGCGGTCGGGGCGTGCACGAAGGCCGCGTCGAGGCCCTGGGCGATCAGCGCGCCGAGCGAGGCGTGGCGCCGGCCCTCCGGGACGTGGTGGACCGCGCCGAGCCGCTCCAGCGTGGCGGGGGTGCGGGTCTGCAGGTGCAGCTCGACCCCGGGGCGGGTGGTGAGGACGGGCAGGTACGCCTTCTGCGCGATGTCGCCGAGTCCGATGACGCCGACCTTCACCGGGGGCCTCCTGGGGTGTGCCGTATGGGACTCCGCAGCTTAATGGCTGGTCACCGACGGCGCGTTCGTCCAGGATGACGGCCATGACGACCTCCCCGGGAAACCACCGCGCCGAGCCCTCCACCACCGCCGGCGAACGCGAGATGCTGGAGGGCTGGCTGGAGTACCACCGCGCCACCCTCGCCTGGAAGTGCGAGGGCCTCTCGGACGAGCAGCTGCGCGCCACCCCGCTGCGTCCCTCGGCGCTGAGCCTGATGGGCCTCGTCCGGCACATGGCGGAGGTGGAGCGGTACTGGTTCCGGGAGATCGCGCTCGGCGAGGACCTGCCCGACCTGTACAGCACCCGGGAGAACCGGGACGGGGACTTCGACTTCACCGCCCGGGACACCTGGGCCGAGGCGGAGAAGGCCTGGCGCGAGGAGGCCGGACTGGCCCGGCGGGCGGCGGAGGGCCGTTCCCTGGACGCGGTGTCGGACGCGGCGAGCCACCACCGGGGCGAGGTCTTCAGCCTGCGCTGGATCTACACGCACATGATCGAGGAGTACGCCCGCCACAACGGGCACGCCGACCTGCTGCGCGAGCACCTCGACGGGGCGACCGGCGAGTAGCGGGGCCGGTCCGGCCGGGCGGTGTCCGCCGGACACCCCCTCCGCGTCACCCGTGCGGGGTGAATATCGGCTCAGGGTTTTCGCAACGTGGCCCTCGCACAGCAGAGTTGCGCGGGTGCATCCAACCCGAACCTCGACGAAACTCCTCCTCGGAGCCGCCTGCGCCGTCTCGGCGGTCTCGGCGGTCTCCGGCTGCGTGAACGTGAGCCCCGCGCCGATGCGGCCGGCGGGATCCCCCTCCGACGGGGTGCCGCCCCGGCACGAGCCGCGCGGGGGCCCCGGGCCGCTGCCGGTGGTGGTCCAGGCTCCCGCCCTGGAGGCGCTGAAGGCGGTGCCCCGGGACGGCGCGGGGCGGCCGTCGGCGGCGACGGCCGCGGGCCGGGGCACCGCGCGCACCGCCCCCGGCAATCCGGTGGAGAGCGGGGAGGCGGCCGAGGAGGCCGCTCAGGCCGTGCCGGACATCCCGGAGCCCCGCCGGCCCCCAGGGCGCGCCGAGCGGCCCCCCGGGGGCCTTCCCGGGTCGGTACGGCCCGACGCGCGGGTGCCGCGCGAGCTGGCTCGGGAGCTTCCGGTCCGCCCGGCGGACGTCTGCGCCCTGGGCCGCCGGCACGGCCACTGGGCTCCGGACAGCCCGGAGGCCCGCATCTGCGCGGGCGTGCACGAGGGCTGAGGGGCGGCCTACGGGGACTGCTCGGGGAACGGCCGGGGCCCCGGCCCCGCCTCCTGTTCGAGCCGGCGCTCCAGGCGGGCGATGGCGTCCCGGACCCCCGTGCCGTACCGGTCGTCGGGCAGGGCGAGGGTGGCGGCCCGGGCCCGCGCCAGGTGCACCCGGGCGGCCTCGGGGCGCTCCAGCTTGACGTAGTCGGCCGCGAGGCTGAGGTGCAGCGAGGGGTAGAAGTCGCGGACCGCCTCGCCGAGCCCGTCGGCGGCGCCGAGGGCCCTGAGGTCCCAGGCCAGTTCGTCGGCGGGGTCGTCCTGGGCGTCGGCCATGTAGTGGGCGAGGGTGCAGCGGTGGAGCGACGCGCCGTCCTCGCCGATCTCCGACCAGATCTCGCGGAGCCGGTTGCGGGCCTCCTCGCGGTCCCCGGCGTGCAGCAGGATGACCGCCTGGCCGATCCTGGTCATGACGGCGTCCTCCGACGCCTCCTGCTGCTGCTCCGTCAACGGGGCCTCCGGCCTGCTCCGCCGGACCTGATCCGGTCCGGTCATCAAGAAGCTAACCGGAGGCACCGGCTCTGGCCCCGAGGCGCGGTGGGGTGTCAGCCCAGGTCCGGGATCCGCCAGTCGATCGGCTCATGGCCCTGGGCGGCGACGGCCTCGTTGATCTGCGTGAAGGGCCGGGAGCCGAAGAACTTCTTGGCCGACAGGGGCGAGGGGTGGGCGCCCTTGACGATGACGTGCCGCTCCTGGTCGATCAGCGGGATCTTCTTCTGGGCGTAGGCCCCCCAGAGCACGAACACGGACGGGTCGGACCGGTCGGACACGGCGCGGATCACCGCGTCGGTGAACTTCTCCCAGCCCTTGGCCTTGTGCGAGTTGGGCTCGGCCTCGCGGACGGTGAGGACGGCGTTGAGCAGGAGGACGCCCTGCCGCGCCCACGGCATCAGGTACCCGTTGTCCGGGACCTCCAGGCCGAGCTCCTCCTTCATCTCCTTGTAGATGTTCCGCAGCGAGGGCGGGGTCTTGACCCCGGGCTGCACGGAGAAGCACAGGCCGTGCCCCTGGCCGGCGCCGTGGTACGGGTCCTGGCCGAGGACGAGGACCTTCACCTGGTCGAAGGGCGTGGCCTCCAGGGCCGCGAAGACCTGCTCGCGCGGGGGGTAGACCGGCCCGTTCGCCCGCTCCTTCTCGACGAACTCGGTGAGCTCCTTGAAGTAGGGCTGGTCCAGCTCCCCGCCGAGGACGGGCAGCCACGACTCGGGCAGCATCTGGGTCACGTCGACAACCTCCGGTACAAGTTCGTGCAACTGCTGAGAACCTACCGGGCACCACTGACAACGGCGCGCCCCGGGCGCCTTCCGCGCCCGGGGCTCCGCCGTCACCAGCTGGTCTTGCGGTACAACTCCCACATCTGCATGGCGGTCTGGGGGTCCAGGGCCCGCTCGGCACCGGCGATGTCCTCGCGGGCGCCGACGTAGAGCTTGCCCTGCCACAGCGGCAGCAGCCGCACGTCCTGGGCGAAGATCTGCTGGGCCGTCTCGAACTCCTTGACGCCGGCCGCACGGTCGCTCTCGCGCCGGGACTTGGGCAGGATGTCGTTCTGGATCGTCGGGTTCTCGTACGGGGTGCCGACCGCGTTGTCCTTGCCGACGAACGGCGCGATGAAGTTGTCCGGGTCCGGGAAGTCGGGGAACCAGCCGCGGCCGAAGACCGGGTACTCGCCGTTCTTGTAGCCGACCTGGAAGTCCTTCCAGGGCTTGCCGCGCAGGGTGATCTTGAAGAGGTTGCTCTCCTCCAGCTGCCGCTTGAGTTCGGTGAACTCGTCGGCGGTGGAGCCGCCGTAGCGGTCGGTGGTGTACCAGAAGGTCAGCTCCACCGGGGTGTTGATGCCGGCGGACTGGAGGATCTTGCGCGCCTTGCCGACGTCGGCGTTGCCGTACAGGTCGTAGAAGGGCGTCTTGTGGCCGACGACCCCCTTGGGGACCATCGAGTACAGCGGCTCGGCCGTGCCCTGGTAGACCTTGGTGACGAGCGCCCCCCGGTCGACGAGCTGCGCGATGGCCTGGCGCACCTGCGGCTTGGCGACCTGCGGGTCCTTGGGGTTGAAGACCAGGTAGCGGATCTCCGAACCGACGTTCTCGACGACCTGGACGCCCGCGTTGTGCGAGGCGGGGCTCTGCAGGTCCTTGATCTCCGCCGCCGACAGGCCTCGGTAGGTGGCGTCGATCTCCTTGTTCTTCAGCGCCGCGACCATCTGGTCGGACTTCTTGAAGTACCGGATGGTGACGGCGTCGTTGCGGCGGTTGGCGAAGCCCTGGTAGCCGTCGTAGCCGCCGAGGACCGCCTCGGTGCCCTCCTTGTACGAGGTGAGCACGTACGGGCCGGAGCCGGTGACCTTGCCGTCCGAGCGGAGCTTGTCGGCCGGGTACTCCTTGGGCGCGACCAGGGAGGCGGCGGGCGAGCCGAGGACGTAGGGGAAGGTGGCGTCGGGGGTCTTCAGGTGGAAGACGACCGTGAGCGCGTCCGGGGCCTCGATCTTGTCCAGGCTCTCGAAGAGGCCCTTGGGACCGACCTGGGAGTTGATCGTCCGGATCCGGTCGAGCGAGTGCTTGACCGCCTTGGAGTCGAGCGGCTCGCCGTCGGAGAACTTCAGGTTCTTGCGCAGGACGCACCGGTACGCCATGTTCGCGGTGTCCGTGAACTCGCAGCTCTGGGCCGCGTCGGGCTGCGGCTTGGTGCTGCCCGTCGGGAACGCCAGAAGGGTCTGGAAGATGTTCCGGTAAAGCTCCCAGGAGCCGTCCCACGCCGCCGCGGGGTCGAGGGTGCTCGGGGCGCTCGTCGTACCGACGGTGATCCTCTTCGCGGCGGCGTCGGTGTCGTCCGACAGCAGACCGCATCCGGCGACCAGGGATATGGACGCAAGGGCCGCAGTGATCTGCAGACATCTGGTCCGGTTGAACACGTGCACGCTCCTCGATCAGCCACCGGGTGCGGCAGACCCTACCGCAGAGCGTCACAAATCCAATGGGCAGGTTTCATGAGGCTCTTGACCGTTTTCGCGCGTGTTCGATACGTATTTGCCTCCCATTGGGAGGCAAATACGTCCGGTTATCGGTCAGTGCACACCGGCATTCAGGAACATTCCTCCATCGACCACCAGCGTTTGCCCGGTAATCCATTCCGCTTGTGCAGATGTAAGAAATGCGGCCGCGCCCCCGATGTCCTCCGGAACGCCGAGCCGGCCGAGCGGATAGGCCGCCGAGGCCTCCTGTTCGCGGCCCTCGTAGAGCGCCTGCGCGAACCTCGTCTTCACCACGGCCGGGGCGATCGCGTTGACCCGCACCCCGGGCGCCATCTCGTGCGCGAGCTGGAGCGTGAGATTGATCATCGCGGCCTTGCTCATCCCGTACGCCCCGATGAAGGGCGAGGCGGAGACCCCGGCGATCGAGGCGATGTTCACGATCGCGCCGCCGTTGTCCTTCTGCCAGGCGTGCCAGGTCCGCTGGGCGAAGCCGAGGGCCGAGATCACGTTGGTCTCGAAGACCTTGCGCGCCACCTGGAGGTCCAGGTCCGCGATGGCCCCGAAGACCGGATTGGTGCCCGCGTTGTTCACCAGGAAGTCGACGCGGCCGAAGGCCTCCATCGCCCGGTCCACGGCGACGGCCTGGTGGGCCTCGTCGTGCGCCTTCCCGGCCACGCCGATCACCCGGTCCGCCCCGAGCCTCTCGACGGCCTCCTTGAGCGCGTCCTCGTTGCGCCCGGTGATCACGACCCGGTCACCCCGGGCGACCAGCGCCTCCGCGATCCCGTAGCCGATGCCCCGGCTCGCCCCGGTGACCAGTGCCACCTTGCCGCTGTCCGTGCCGTTGTACGTCATTGCCCACTCCCTGCCTCTCCGGGACGTCGTCAGTTGAGCGGGCCGCCGGCCACGTAGAGCACCTGGCCGGAGACGAAGCCCGCGTCCTCGCCGGTGAAGAAGGCGATGGCGTTCGCGACGTCCGCGGGCAGACCCACGCGCTGGACGGGGATCTGGGAGGCGGCGGCGAGCTGGAACTCCTCGAAGCCCATGCCGACGCGGGCCGCGGTCTGCGCGGTCATCTCGGTCGCGATGAAGCCGGGGGCGACGGCGTTGGCGGTGACGCCGAACTTGCCGAGCTCGATGGCCAGGGTCTTGGTGAAGCCCTGCAGGCCGGCCTTGGCGGCGGCGTAGTTGGCCTGGCCTCGGTTGCCGAGGGCGGAGCTGCTGGAGAGGTTCACCACCCGCCCGAACTTGGCCGCCACCATGTGCTTCTGACAGGCCCGCGCCATCAGGAACGCACCGCGCAGGTGGACGTTCATGACGGTGTCCCAGTCGGTGTCGCTCATCTTGAAGAGCAGGTTGTCGCGGAGCACGCCCGCGTTGTTCACGAGGATCACCGGCGCGCCCAGCGTGCTCGCGACCCGCTCGACGGCCGCCTCCACCTGTGCGGCGTCGGAGACGTCGCAGCCGACCGCCAGGGCCTTGCCGCCGGCCGCCGTGATGGCCTCCACGGTGTCCTTGCAGGCCGCCTCGTCCAGGTCGATCACGGCGACCGCCCGGCCCTCGGCGGCCAGGCGCAGGGCGGTGGCGGCGCCGAT
Source organism: Streptomyces sp. NPDC089915 (assembly GCF_040684675.1). Classification (NCBI taxonomy): domain Bacteria; kingdom Bacillati; phylum Actinomycetota; class Actinomycetes; order Kitasatosporales; family Streptomycetaceae; genus Streptomyces; species Streptomyces sp. NPDC089915. The sequence continues at coordinate 13,159 of NZ_JBFBGN010000117.1, forward strand.
GCCCCGGGCCGCCCCGGTCACGATCGCGACGCGCTGCTCGGTGGTGGACATGCTGGATCTCCTCGCCCTTGAGAAACGGCCGCCCGAGGTGAGCAACCGCTTAGTAGCTTCAGCTGAGGAGACGCTAGGAGCCGTGGCACCGCGTGTCAACGGGGTCCCGGTCCGGTGGCGTTCGCGCCGCGGGCGCGCCGCCCGCCGTCCGGGGCCGGGTGGGCCCCGAACGGCGGACCGGCGGGCCCGCGGCCGCCCGGTCAGCGGACCAGCAGGTCCAGCAGCCGTTCCACCTCCGCGGCGGGGTCGGCCGTCAGGCCGGTGTGCACCGGCCCCGGCTGGACCACGGTGCTGCGGGGGGCGATCAGCCAGCGGAACCGCCGCCCCGGCTCGTCGCCCGCCGCCTGGCCCGCCCGCTCGCCGCCCTCGCACAGCCCCTCGACCCCGCGCAGCGCGGCCCGGACCCCGGCCACGTCGGCCTTCGGGTCCAGGGCGAGGAGCTTGGCCTCGTCGAGGTGGGTGCGCGCGGCGACGTAGGAGTGCGCCCGGCAGTAGACGATGACGCCGGCGTTGAAGCACTCGCCGCGCTCCATCCGGGGCACCACGCGCACCAGCGCGTATTCGAACACGTCCCGCTTGGTCACTCGTCGCCGCTCTTCTGCTTGTTCTTGTTCTTGTCCGACTGGGGAGGGAGGCGCTCGGCGAGCCAGCCCGGCGGACCGGACTGCTGCCTGACCTCGGCCTCCATGGTGATCCTCTCGTGGATCGTCGCCGCGCGCGGCAGCAGCGCCTCCACGTAGGCGCGCCGCACCGCGTCGGTGGAGTCGAAGCCGGGTTCGTCGACGAGCCACTCGTCGGGGACGTCCGCCGCGACCTCGGTGAGCAGCTCCTCGGTCACCAGGGGGGCCAGCTCGGCGGCGGCGGCCGCGATGTCCGGGCCGACGGGGGCCAGGACGTGGTCGGAGGCGTTGTAGGGCTTGGCGGCGGCGGCCCGGGCGGTCGGCCAGTTGTGGTGCCAGATCATCGTGGCGCCGTGGTCGATGAGCCACAGGTCCCCGTGCCAGACCAGCAGGTTCGGATTGCGCCAGGACCGGTCGACGTTGTTGATCAGCGCGTCGAACCAGACGACGCGCCCGGCCTCGACCGGGTCGGTCCGGTAGGCCAGCGGGTCGAAGCCGATCGACCCGGGCAGGTAGTCCATGCCGAGGTTGAGGCCGCCGCTGGCCTTGAGCAGCTCCTGCACCTCCTGGTCGGGTTCGGCGAGCCCGATGACGGGGTCGAGCTGCATCTGCACCAGCCGCGGGACCCGCAGGCCCAGCCGCTGGGCCAGCCGGCCGCAGACGACTTCGGCGACCAGGGTCTTGCGGCCCTGGCCGGCTCCGGTGAACTTCATGACGTAGGTACCGAGGTCGTCGGCCTCGACGATTCCCGGGAGCGAGCCGCCCTCACGCAGGGGCGTGACGTAGCGGGTCGCGATCACTTCGGACAACATCCGGCCAGGTTACGGGGGTCAGCGGCGCGGAGCCCACTGCGAAAGCAGCGCTTCGGCCGTGGTGACGTGCGCCACCAGGGCGAGCGAGTTGCGGATCACCTCGGGGGTGCAGGAGGCGGGCACCCCGGCGATGGCGTCGGCCGGGACCACGACCTCGTAGCCGAGGTTCACGGCGTCGAAGACGGTGTTCGGGATGGCGATGTTGGAGGAGACCCCGGTGACGACGAGGGTGCGCACCCCGAGGTTGCGCAGCAGGGCGTCCAGATCGGTTCCGGCCATCGGGGACAGCCCGTGCAGCCTGCGGACCACCAGGTCCCGCGCGTCCAGCGTGAGGGGCGCCGCGACCTCCACGGCCCGGCTCCCGGTCAGCTGGCGCACGGGCAGCCTCCCGGCGGCCCGGAACAGGCGCGCGTTGGTGCTGGCCCCGAGCCCGTCGGGGCGGCGCTCGGCGACGGCGTGGACCACCTGCACCCCGGCCCCGCGGGCGGCGTCGACGAGCGCGGCCACGCGTTCGAGCATCCCGGAGTCCCGGGCCTCCTTGGCCAGCTCAGGCAGGGCGCTCTCCTCGCCGACGACCCCGTTCTGGCATTCGACGGTGAGCAGCGCGGTGGTGGCGGGATCGAACTCCGGCATGGCTCCCCCTGGTGCGTCGACGGAAGAGGACGCATGATTCCTGACACACAGTCAGATGTGAAGGGGTGCGGTACGGATGGACGGGACGCGCGGGCGGACGGCACAGCGGCGGGGCCGCCGGATCATGATGACGGGCGAGGAGGTGGACGCCTTCCTGCGCGAGCGGCGCACCTGCCGGGTGGCCACGGTCTCCCCGGACGGACGCCCGCACGTGGGCGCCCTGTGGTTCGCCTGGGACGGCACCTCGCTGTGGCTGTACTCGATCACGCGCAGCCGCCGCTGGGCGGACCTGCGCGAGGACCCCCGGATCTCGGTGGTGGTGGACGCGGGCGAGGAGTACGGGGAACTGCGCGGGGTCGAACTGTCCGGCACGGCCGTCTTCGTCGGCGAGGCGCCGCGCACGGGCGAGCCGTGCCCGGAACTGGAGGAGGTGGAACAGCTCTTCCCCCGGAAGAACTTCTGCATGGAGCAGATGCCGCACGACGGTCGGCACGCCTGGATCCGGCTGACCCCGGACTCGATCGTCTCCTGGGACTTCAGCAAGCTCTAGGGGGTGTCGGCCACCACCCCGGCGGCCGCCTCGCCCAGGGCCTCGACGGCCGCGCGGATGGAGGGCCGCCGGTCGGCGTCCGCGCGCCAGACGGCGTACACGTGCCGCCGTACGGTGTCGCACACCGGCAGCAGGCGGACCCCCGGCGGCACCGGCCCCCGGCCCAGCCGCGGTGTCACGCACACGCCCAGCCCGGCCTCCACGAAGGCGAGCTGGGTGTGGTGCTCCTCGGCGATGTGCGCGATGCGCGGCTCGACGCCCGTACCGCGCAGGGTGAAGACCAGCCACTCGTGGCAGAACTGCCCCTCGTTCCAGGAGATCCAGTCGTCGTCGGCGAACTCGGCGAGGGAGATCCGCGTCCGGCCCGCGAGCGGGTGGTCGCGCGGGACCGCGATGTCGGCGGCGTCCTCCAGGAGGTGCATCCGGGTCAGCTCGGCCGGGACCGGCATGCGCTTGTTGTGCCAGTCGATGGCCAGGGCCATGTCGAGGTCGCCCCGGACCACGGCGGCCATGCTCTCCTCGGGCTCCTTCTCGCGCACCAACACCCGCAGTTCGGGGTGGCCGGCGCGCAGGGCGGTCAGGGTCTGGGGCAGCAGCCCGCGCATCGCGGTGGGGAAGGCGCCGATCCGCAGCTCCCCCACCGCGCGGCCGCGCTGGGCCTCGACGTCGGCCTGCGCCAGCTCCACCTGGGAGATGATCCGGGCGGCGTGGTCGGCGAGGAGCCGCCCGGCGTCGGTGAGCCGGACCCCGCGGCCGTTCTTGGCCAGCAGGGGCTGTCCGACCTCCCGCTCCAGCTTGGCCATCTGCTGCGAGACCGCCGATGTGGTCACATGGAGTCCGCACGCCGCCCCGCTGACCGAGCCGTGGCGGGCGAGGGCGTCGAGGGTGCGCAGGCGTTCCAGGTTCAACATGTAAGCGATGCTACGGCGTCCCCCGCAGGAAATCTCGCTTGTCCTACGAGATCGTGCGCAGGAGAGTGAGGCCCATGAGCGCACCCGCCACACCCCGCCGTACCGCCCCCGCCCCCACCTCCCCCGCCACCCCCGCCTCCCCGTCCGCCCCGCCGCGCGGATCCGCCCGTACCGGCGGGCTCGACTGGCGCGTCCGGTTCGCCCTCCTCTCGGTGGTGTGGGGCTTCAGCTTCCTGTTCATCAAGGTGGGCACGGAGGCCTTCGCGCCCTTCCAGGTCGCCCTCGGCCGGGTGTTCTTCGGGGCGCTCGCCCTGCTGGCGGTGCTGCTGGTGCGGCGCGAGCCGCTGCCCCGGGGCCGGCGCACCTGGGGGCACCTGGCGGTGGCCGCGCTCCTGCTGAACACCGCGCCCTTCGCGCTCTTCGCCTACGCCGAGCAGAGCATCACCTCGACCCTGGCCGGGATCTGCAACGCCACCTCCCCGCTGTGGGGCATGGCGCTCTCCCTGGTCGCCCTGTCCGAGGACCGCCCCACGCGGCGCCGGTTCGCGGGGCTGGGCATCGGCTTCCTCGGCGTGCTGACGGTGCTGGGCGCCTGGCAGGGCTTCACCGGCATCGACGCCAAGGGCACCGCCCTGGCCCTGCTGGCCTCGCTCTGCTACCCCATCGGCTGGATCTACGTCCGCCGCACCCTGGCCGGCACGGCCGGCTCGCCGGTGGCCATGACGGGGGCCCAGCTGATGCTCTCCACCGTCCAGCTGGCCACCGTGAGCGCCCTGTTCACCTCGGCGCCCGCCGCCTTCCCGCTGTGGCCGACCCTCGCCGTGATCACCCTCGGCGCGCTGGGCACGGGGGCGGCCCTGCAGATGCAGTACGGCCTGGTGACGGAGATCGGCCCGACCACCGCGCAGATGGTCACCTACTTCATCCCGGTGATCGCCACCACGGCGGGCGTCCTGGTCCTGGGCGAGCAACTGCACTGGAACACCCCGGTGGGCGCCCTGATCGTCCTCGCGGGAGCCGCCCTCACCCAAGCCCGCCCACAGCCCGCGAAGAGGGGCTGAGCTCGCCTTCCGACGGCCCCGCCCCGGCCCCCGCCGCACCGTGCGGCGGGGGTCTTCGCGTGTTCGTGGTCAGTCGAAGCGGGCGCCGGTCGCGGGGCGGACCGCCGTCGCGACGGCGTCGGCCAGCTGGGGGACCTCCCGCTCGTGCAGGGTCGAGATCGTGATCCGCACCCCGGGGCCCGCCTCCACTCGGTAGGAGGCGCCCGGCCGCACCGCCCAGCCCGCCGTCATCAGCCGGGTGACCACCGCCGTCTCGTCGGCCACCGGCACCCACACGTTCATCCCGCTGCGCCCGTGCGCCGGCACCCCCCGCTCCGCCAGCGCGGCGACGAGCCCGTCCCGGCGCAGCGCGTACGACCGCGCCACCGCCGCCCCGTCCAGCGCGCCGGTGGCCCACAGCTCCACCACCGCGCTCTGGAGCAGCCGGCTCACCCACCCGGGGCCCAGCCGCTGGCGGCCCCGGACCCGGTCCATCGTCACCGCGTCGCCCGTGAGCACCGCGAGCCGCAGGTCGGGGCCGTACGCCTTGGCCGTGGAGCGGATCAGCGCCCAGTGCCGGGTGACGCCGCCCAGCGGGCACAGCGGCAGGTCCACGATCGCGTTGCCGTGGTCGTCCTCGATGACCAGCACCCCGGGACGGCCGGCCAGCAGCTCCCGCAGCAGCGCCGCCCGGCCGGGGCTCACCGCGGCCCCGGTCGGGTTCTGCGCGCGGGCCGTCACCACCAGCGCCCGGGCCCCGGCCTCCAGCGCCCGCGCCACCGCCTCCGGCCGCGGCCCCTCGTCGTCGACGGCAACCGGGAGCACCCGCAGGCCCAGCGCCGGGACCAGGTCCAGCACGCTCCCCCACCCCGGGTCCTCCACCGCGACGGCGTCCCCCGGCCGCAGGTGGGCGGCGAGGACCCGTTCGATGCCGTCCAGCGCCCCCGAGGTCACCGCCAGGGCCCCCGCCGGGACCCCGTCGGCCTCGAAACCGGCGCGGGCCATCCGGGCCAGGTCGGGCAGGACCGGGTCCTCCCCGTACCGGGTCGGCGCCTGCGCGTACCGGCGGGCGGCGGCGGCCAGCGGCCCGTCCAGGGAGGGCAGCAGCGAGAGGTCCGGATTGCCGTGCGCGACGTCCCGTACGCCCTCGGGCACGTCCGGGCGCAGCGCGTCGCGCGGGGCGCTCGCGGGACGCCCGCGCACCCGGCTGCCGCGCCGCCCGTCGGTCTCGATGATCCCGCGCTCGCGCAGGGCCCGGTAGGCGGCCGCCACGGTGTTGGGGTTCACCCCCAGCTCACCGGCGAGCTCCCGCATCGGCGGCAGCGGCGCTCCGGGTTCCAGGGCGCCCGAGCCGACGCCGGATTCGATGCTGGCGGCGATTTCCGATGCGCGACGCCCACTGATCGTATATTCTCCTAGCACAAAGCTAATTATGCACTAGTACAACGGAGTCCGCACCATGAGCGTCACCCCCGTCGACTACGAGCCGACCGAGCGCACCGTCCCGAGCCGCTCCCGTCACCGGGCCCGCTACGACCGCGAGACGGTGCACGCGATACTCGACCAGTCCTACCTCTGCCACCTCGGTTTCGTCCGCGACGGCGCACCGGTGGTCCTGCCGACGCTGTACGGCCGGGTGGGCGAGACCCTGTACGTGCACGGCTCCACCGGTTCGCGCCCGCTGCTGGCCGCCGGCAAGGAGGACCCGGGCCTGCCGGTCTGCCTGACCGTGACGCACGTGGACGGCCTGGTGCTGGCCAAGTCGGCCTTCCACCACTCGATCAACTACCGCTCGGTGGTCGTGCACGGCACGGCGTACCAGGTGACCGACGAGGCGGAGTGCCGCATGGCCCTGGACGCCCTCGTGGACCACGTCGTACCCGGCCGCGCGGCCGACTCGCGGCCGGCCAACGCCAAGGAGCTCGCGGCCACGGCGGTGATCCGGCTGGACCTGAACGAGGTCTCCGCGAAGGTCCGCACGGGCGGCCCGAACGACGACGCCGAGGACCTGGAGCTGCCCTTCTGGTCGGGCGTGGTCCCGGTGGCGCCGGCGTACGGGACCCCCGTCCCGGCCGCCGACCTGGCCCCCGGCATCGCCGTACCGGACTACGTCAGCGCGCTCTGAGCCTCACGGGCGGGCCGGGCGGGCAGGTCCGGCCCGCCCGCGGGCCTGCGCGCCTCGGCCGTGATCAGCGCGCCCACCGCGGACAGCAGCAGGACGGTGCCCAGCACCACGGCGCCGGTCAGCCGCTCCCCCAGCACCGTGACGGCGATGGCCGCCGCGCTCACCGGCTCGATCAGCATGATCACCGACACGGTCGCGGCCCGCACCACCGCGGCCCCGGTGAAGTACAGGGCGTACGCCAGGGCCGTCGGCACGACGGCGACGTACACCAGCAGCCAGGCCACCCGCACCGGCTCGCCGGTGTGCGGCAGCAGCCCCTCCGCCCACGCGAGCGGCAGCAGGCACACCGTGCCCACGCCCACCGACCAGGCGGTGGTCACCAGCGGGTCCCCGGCCGCCCCGCGCCGCCCGAGCCACCGCGCCCGCAGGGTCATCCCGGCGTACCCGGCGGCGGACAGCAGCGCCCAGCCGACGCCGAGCGGCCGCACCTCACCGCCCCCGGAGCCCAGCACCAGGACGGCCAGCCCGGCGAGCGCCCCGACGACGGCGGCCACCCCGCCCCGGCCCAGCCGCTCGCCCATCCAGTACCGCGCGCCCAGCGCGATCAGCACGGGCCCGGCCCCCAGGGTGACCACGGTGCCGACGGCCAGTCCGGTCTCGCGGACGGCGCCGAAGTAGGCGGCCTGGAAGAGGGTGAACATCAGACCGGTCGCGATCAGCGAGACCGTCGAGGGCCGCCGCCCGCGCGCCGCCCGCGCGGGACGCCGTACGGCCAGCACCCCCAGGAGCACCACCAGCCCTCCGGCGGAACGCCAGAAGGACAGGGCGAGCGGACCTAGGTCGCTGGCCAGGAAGAGGAGGGAGGCGGCCGCCCCGGCGGTGCCCCAGGCGACTCCGGCGACGACGAGGTAGAGCAGGCTGCGCCCGGTGGCGGGCGAGTGGTTCGACACGTGTTTTCTCCGCGCGTGCGTGAAGGACGAGGACTGAGGGTCATCGCTTCGCGGGCAGCACGGACCGGCCCGGGAACACCGGGCGGGTCTCTCGTTCGGCGGTGGCCGCCCGCGCTAGGCGGCGGGCGGCGGAAGCACGGTCGAATGCATGGTCAGCACCCTACGCCCCGTCCGCCGCGCGGACCAGGCCCGACCGGAACGAACCGGTCCGGACCCCACTACGCCGTCGCCCGCTCGGGCTCGGGCTCAGGCTCGGGTTCAGGTGAGGGTGAGGCCGAGGACGGGGCCGCCGGCTCCGGAAGAATCGATTCGCCGGCCACCACCGCCGGAGCGGGCCGCGACGACTGCGCGATGAAGGCCCCGCCCAGCACCAGCGCGCCGCCGGCCATCTGCCAGCCCGACAGGTGCTCGCCCAGCAGCACCCAGGCCAGGACGGTCGCGACGACCGCCTCCAGATTGGCCACCACACCCGCCACCTGCGGCGAGAGCATGCGCACCGAGACCACCCCGGTCAGGTACGCGGCCACGGTGGCGACGAAGACCACCCAGCCCAGCAGCACCAGGGCGGGCACCTGCACGTCCCCCAGGGCCGCGTCCCCGCCCAGCACCCGCCAGTCCATCTGCCACGGGCGGGCCAGCACGGTCATCACCAGGGCGCCGACGATCATCCCGTGCGCGATCACGCCCATCGGGTCGGGCACGTCCTCGCCGTCGGTGCCCTGGTCGGCGAAGACGAAGTAGAAGGCCTGGCAGCAGGCGGCGGCGAGGCCGAGGAGCACCCCGAGCGGGTCGAGGCTCAGCCCGGACCAGATCTGGACCACGCAGGCCAGCCCCGCGACGGCCACCGCCGCGCCGGCGGCGGCCGCCCGGGTCACCGGCTTGCGCTGGACGAACCGGATCCAGCCGAGGAGCAGCGCCGGGCCCAGGTACTCCAGCAGCAGGGCCACGCCGACCGGGATCCGCGACAGGGCGGCGAAGTAGAAGGCCTGCACGCCCGCGACGGCGATCAGCCCGAACCCGGCGAGCAGCAGCGGGCGGCGGCGCACCAGGTCACGGTGGCGCCAGGCCAGCGGGGACAGCACCAGGGCCGCCCCCGCCACCCGCAGCCAGACCATGTGGAGCGGGTCCAGACCCGCCTCGATCAGCGGCTTCGCCGCGACACCGGAACCACCGAACGCACACGCCGAGACGAGGGCGAGGCCCAGTCCGGCGTTCTTCCCTGACGCTTGCATCGGGCCATCATGACAGGGGCAGGTCAGGAGCGTCATCAGAGTGACACCTGTTGAGACGCACCCGATATCGAACGGGCGGCCACCCCTCACATCTGACAGGTCATCAGTATTGAATGTTCCGACCCCCGGGGCTACGTTCCGCCGCACGTACCCGACGAGAAGGGGTGGACGCATGGCTGAAGTCACCGCGGAATCACGCATCGAGGCGCCCGCCGCGAAGCTCTGGGCCCAGCTGACCGACTGGGGCACGTACGGCCAGTGGAGCATGACCCACACCGACTTCCCGAAGGGCGGCCCCGAGAACCTCGCGGTCGGCGCCACCTTCAGCGAGAACATGAAGATGATGGGCTTCCCCGCCGAGGTCCTCTGGACGGTCTCCGAGCTGGAGGACCAGCGCCTCTTCGCCATCACGGGCAAGGGCCCGATGGGGGTCGCCGTCCTGACCCGGTACACCCTGACCGCCGACGGCACGGGCACGAAGGTCCGCATCGACGGGGAGTTCACGGGCGCGGCCGTGTCCCTGATGGCGGGCAAGCTCAAGGACTCGGCGACCGCCGCGCTGAACGAGTCGCTGCGCAGACTGGCGGCCCTGGTCGCCTGACGGCCGGACCGCCCGCGCACGCAGAACGGCGCGCCCCGCGAGGTTCCTCGCGGGGCGCG
>NZ_JBFBGN010000118.1:0-22234 GCF_040684675.1 Streptomyces sp. NPDC089915
GTCCACGATCTCCTCCTCGGCCAGCCGGTTCAGGGCGAGCTCCACCATGCCCACCGCGCCCTCGACGATCTGCTTGCGGGCCGCCACGACCGCGCGTCTGGAGCAGCAGCTGGCCGCCCGGCGCGTCGAACGCCCAGGCCGCCAGGAGGCCCATGGCCCCCACGATCCAGCTCAGCATCGCCGCCGCGAGGACCCCCCGCGGCTTCGGGTACTCGACCCGGCTCACCATCAGCCAGGCCACGCCCACGATCGCCAGCAGCGTCGGGACGAACGGCAGCTCCAGCAGCACGATCGAGACGACCGTCAGCGCGCCGAAGGGGCTCGGCATGCCCTGGAACATGCCGTCCTTCATCGTCACGCAGCTGAATCTCGCCAGGCGCAGGACCACCGCGAGCAGCACCACGATGGCCGCCAGCGCCGACACCTTCTGGTGCGCGTCGTCGGCGACCATGCCGTAGACCAGCACGAAGTACGCCGGCGCGAGCCCGAAGCTGATCAGGTCGGACAGGTTGTCCAGCTCGGCGCCCATCGGGGAGCTGCGCAGCTTGCGGGCCACGATGCCGTCGAAGAGGTCGAAGACCGCCGCGAGGAGCATCAGTATCACCGCGGTCGCCGCGCTGTGCCGGGCCATGCCCGACTCGCCGCTGCCGGTGAGGTGCGGGATGAGGATCCCGGTGGTGGTGAAGTACACCGCCATGAATCCGCAGGTCGCGTTGCCCAGGGTGAGGGTGTCCGCTATCGACAGCCGCAGCGAGAGCGGCATGTCGTCCTCGGCGGACTCCTCAGGGGCGGACTCGGGCACCCAGCCGGTGGCAGGAGTCCCGGGGTCAGTCACGGTCAATTCGGGTCACCCCCGCGGTGGTGGCCTGACCGACCTCGACCGCGACCTCGACGCCCTCCGGGAGGTAGATGTCGACGCGGGAGCCGAAGCGGATCAGACCGATGCGTTCGCCCTGCTCCACCTTGGTTCCGGCCGGCAGGTACGGGACGATGCGACGGGCGACGGCGCCGGCGATCTGCACCATCTCGATGTCGCCGAGCTCGGTGTCGAAGTGCCAGACGACGCGCTCGTTGTTCTCGCTCTCCTTGTTGAACGCCGGGACGAACCCGCCGGGGATGTGCTCCACGGACGTCACCGTGCCCGCCAGGGGCGCGCGGTTGACGTGGACGTTCAGCGGGCTCATGAAGATCGCGACGCGGGTGCGCCCGTCCTTCCACGGCATGATGCTCTGCACCACACCGTCGGCGGGCGAGATGACGCGGCCCTGGGCGATCTCGCGCTCGGGGTCGCGGAAGAACCACAGCATGCCCGCCGCGAGCGCGGTGGTGGGCACGGCCACCGCCGCCCAGCGCCCGGACTTGCGGGCCCGGGTCAGGCTGAGGGCCGCGGTGGCAACGGTCGGCAGAAGCCACGGCGATGCTCCGCGCGCGAGGCGTACGCCGAGTCGGCTGTCGCGAGGTGCAGAGGTTTGGCTGTGGGGCATGGATGACCTTCGTAGCGGGTGATTGCCGCGCCGCAAACGGGGGGACGGGACGGCGGCTTTACTGGAATGCTATCGGTTGCGCGCAACAACTGGGCAAGCCAGAAGCCGAGTCGATGCCCCCCAGCCAGTGACTGGCAGTGACTCTCCCACGGAAAACCGTGGGATGAATCACTCCAAAAGGGACTTTCAGCCCTGGACTCGGTACTCCTCGAGCAGGCGGCGCCCGATGATCATTTTCTGGATCTCGGCGGTACCTTCACCGATCAGAAGCATCGGGGCCTCCCGGTAGAGGCGCTCGATCTCGTACTCCTTCGAGAATCCGTAGCCGCCGTGGATGCGGAAGGCATCTTCGACGACCTCCTTGCAGTATTCGGACGCGAGGTACTTCGCCATCCCGGCTTCGAGGTCGTTTCGTTCCCCGGAGTCCTTTTTGTGTGCCGCGTTCACCATCATGGCATGGGCGGCTTCGACCTTGGTAGCCATCTCGGCCAGCTTGAACTGGATGGCCTGGTGCTGGGCGATCGCCTTGCCGAAAGTGTGACGTTGCTGGGCATAAGAGACACCCAATTCGAACGCACGCTGCGCGACGCCGCAGCCACGGGCCGCCACGTTGACGCGGCCGACCTCGACCCCGTCCATCATTTGGTAAAACCCTCGGCCCGTCTGACCCCCGAGGACCCGATTGGCCGGAATGCGCAGTCCGTCCATGATCAGCTCGGTGGTGTCGACACCCTTGTAGCCCATCTTGTCGATCTTGCCCGGGATGGTCAGGCCCGGACGGACCTCACCGAAGCCCGGCTCCTTCTCGACGAGGAAGGTGGTCATCGACTTGTGCGGGGCCGTGCCCTCGGGGTGTCCTTCGTCACTCCGGACCAGAACGGCCACCAGGGTCGACGAGCCGCCGTTCGTCAGCCACATCTTCTGGCCGTTCAGGACGTACTCGTCGCCGTCCTTGACCGCCTTGGACGTGATGGCCGACACATCGGAGCCCAGCCCCGGCTCGGACATCGAGAACGCGCCGCGCACCTCGCCCAGCGCCATGCGCGGGAGGAAGTACTCCTTCTGCTCCTGCGTGCCGTGCTGCTTGAGCATGTACGCCACGATGAAGTGGGTGTTGATGATGCCCGAGACGGACATCCAGCCGCGGGCTATCTCCTCGACGCACAGCGCGTAGGTGAGCAGCGACTCACCGAGACCGCCGTACTCCTCGGGGATCATCAGGCCGAAGAGGCCGAGCTCCTTGAGGCCGTCGACGATCTGCTGCGGGTACTCGTCGCGGTGCTCCAGCTCGGTCGCGACCGGGATGATCTCCTTGTCGACGAACTCCCGGACGGTCTTCAGGATCTCCTGCTGGACGTCGGTGAGCCCGGCGGTCTGGGCGAGTCGTGCCATGGCTACTTCCCCTGTTCCTTCAGCTGAGGCCGGCCGGGCTGCTCGCCGCCGCGCGCCTTGATGTACGTCTCGGTCGGGACCATCACCTTGCGCCGGAAGACGCAGACGAGGGTGCCGTCCTGCTTGTAGCCCTTGGTCTCCACGTACACGATCCCGCGGTCGTCCTTGGACTTCGACGGGGTCTTGTCGAGGACCGTGGTCTCGCCGTAGATCGTGTCGCCGTGGAAGGTCGGCGCCACGTGCCGCAGGGACTCGATCTCCAGGTTGGCGATGGCCTTCCCGGAGACGTCCGGCACGGACATGCCGAGCAGCAGGGAGTAGATGTAGTTGCCCACGACGACGTTCTTGCCGAAGTCGGTCGTGTTCTCGGCGTAGTTGCTGTCCATGTGGAGCGGGTGGTGGTTCATGGTCAGCAGGCAGAAGAGGTGGTCGTCGTACTCCGTGACCGTCTTCCCGGGCCAGTGCTTGTAGACCGCGCCGACCTCGAACTCCTCGTAAGTGCGTCCGAACTGCATGGCCCTACGCCTCCGGGATCTCGAACTTGGTGGTGCGCTCCATGCCCGCGGCGCGGCCCTTGCCGGCGATGACCAGGGCCATCTTGCGGCTGGCCTCGTCGATCATCTCGTCGCCGAGCATCGCGGAGCCCTTCTTGCCGCCCGCCTCGGAGGTGCACCAGTCGTAGGCGTCGAGGATCATCTCGGCGTGGTCGTAGTCCTCCTGCGAGGGGGAGAAGACCTCGTTGGCCGCGTCGACCTGGCCCGGGTGCAGCACCCACTTGCCGTCGAAGCCCAGGGCGGCGGCGCGGCCGGCCACCTCGCGGTAGGCGTCCACGTCGCGGATCTGGAGGAAGGGGCCGTCGATCGCCTGGAGGTCGTGCATGCGGGCCGCCATCAGGATCCGCATCAGGATGTAGTGGTAGGCGTCCGCCGGGTAGCCGGGCGGCTGCATGCCCACGACCAGGGACTTCATGTTGATCGAGGCCATGAAGTCGGCCGGGCCGAAGATGATGGTCTCCAGGCGCGGCGAGGCGCCGGCGATCGCGTCGACGTTGACCAGGCCCTTGGCGTTCTCGATCTGCGCCTCGATGCCGATCTTGCCGACCTCGAAGCCCATGGTCTTCTCGATCTGGGTCAGCAGGAGGTCGAGCGCCACGACCTGCTGGGCGTCCTGGACCTTCGGCAGCATGATGCAGTCGAGGTTCTGCCCGGCGCCCTCGACGACCGTGATCACGTCGCGGTACGTCCAGTGGGTGGTCCAGTCGTTGACGCGCACCACACGGGTCTTGCCGGTCCAGTCGCCGTTGTTCAGCGCGTCCACGATGGTGTGGCGGGCGCCCTCCTTGGCGAGCGGCGCGCAGGCGTCCTCCAGGTCCAGGAAGACCTGGTCGGCCGGCAGCCCCTGGGCCTTCTCCAGGAACCGCGGGTTCGAGCCCGGCACCGCGAGGCAGGAACGGCGCGGCCGCAGCCGGTTCACGGGAGACGTGGGCGTGGTCATGCGGGGACCTCCAGAGGGTCGAGCTTGTTCGCTTTCCGGATCTCGTCGACGATACGGCCGATGATCTCCGTGATACCGAAGTCCTTGGGTGTGAAGACGGCGGCGACTCCGGCCGCCTTGAGGGTGACGGCGTCGGCGTTCGGAATGATGCCCCCGACGATGACGGGGATGTCCCCCGCCCCCGCCGTGCGCAGGCGTTCCAGGACGTCCGGGACCAGCGCGCTGTGCGAACCGGACAGGATGGACAGTCCCACGCAGTGCACGTCCTCGGCCAGCGCCGCCGTGGAGATCTCCTCCGGCGTCAGCCGGATGCCCTGGTAGACCACCTCGAAGCCGGCGTCGCGGGCCCGCACGGCGATCTGCTCGGCGCCGTTGGAGTGCCCGTCCAGGCCCGGCTTGCCGACCAGCAGGCGCAGCCGGCCGGAGCCCAGGTCCTCGGCGGTCCGGGTGACCTTCTCGCGGACGAGGGCCATCGGGGTGCCCTCCTCGGCGGTGACGGCCACCGGGGCGGAGGAGACCCCGGTCGGGGCGCGGAACTCGCCGAACACCTCGCGCAGGGCGTTCGCCCATTCGCCGGTGGTGACGCCGGCCCGGGCGCACTCCAGGGTGGCCTCCATCAGGTTCTCGGTCCCGGCCGCGGCCTCCTTGAGCCGGTCCAGGGCCTGCATCACCGTCGGGAAGACGAACGGGTCGCCCTCGCCCTGGCGGTCCGAGGACTCCTGGCGCTCGGCGCGCCAGCGGGCGATCCGCTCGACGGTCAGGGCCTCCACGGCCCCGTCCACGGTCATGATCGCGCCGTCCAGGTCGGCGGTGAGCGGGTTCTCCTCGGTCTGCTGGAAGCAGTTGACGCCGACGATCTTGTCCTCGCCGGCCTCGATCCGGGCGCGCCGCTCGGCGTGCGAGGAGACCAGCTGGGACTTCAGGTAGCCGGACTCGACGGCGGCCATGGCCCCGCCCATCTCCTGGATCCGGTCGATCTCGGCCAGGCAGTCGGCGACCAGGGAGTCGACCTTGGCCTCGACGACGTGGGACCCGGCGAAGATGTCCTCGTACTCCAGCAGGTCGCTCTCGTGGGCGAGGACCTGCTGGATGCGCAGCGACCACTGCTGGTCCCAGGGCCGGGGCAGGCCCAGCGCCTCGTTCCAGGCGGGCAGCTGCACGGCGCGGGCGCGGGCGTCCTTGGAGAGGGTGACGGCCAGCATCTCCAGGACGATGCGCTGGACGTTGTTCTCCGGCTGCGCCTCGGTCAGGCCGAGGGAGTTGACCTGGACCCCGTAGCGGAAGCGGCGCTGCTTGGCGTTCTCGATGCCGTAGCGCTCCCGGGTGACCTGGTCCCAGATGCGGCCGAAGGCGCGCATCTTGCACATCTCCTCGATGAAGCGGACGCCCGCGTTCACGAAGAAGGAGATCCGGGCGACCACCTCGCCGAAGCGCTCCTCGGGCACCTGGCCCGAGTCGCGCACCGAGTCCAGGACGGCGATCGCGGTGGACATGGCGTACGAGATCTCCTGGACCGGAGTGGCCCCCGCCTCCTGCAGGTGGTAGCTGCAGATGTTGATCGGGTTCCACTTCGGGATGTGGCTGACCGTGTACGCGATCATGTCCGTCGTCAGGCGGAGGGACGGTCCCGGCGGGAAGACGTGCGTCCCGCGCGAGAGGTACTCCTTGACGATGTCGTTCTGGGTGGTGCCCTGGAGCTGCGAGATGTCCGCGCCCTGCTCCTCGGCGGCCACCTGGTAGAGCGCCAGCAGCCACATGGCGGTGGCGTTGATCGTCATCGAGGTGTTCATCTGCTCCAGGGGTATGTCCTGGAACAGCCGCCGCATGTCGCCCAGATGGGAGACGGGGACCCCGACCCGGCCCACCTCGCCGCGGGCGAGGACGTGGTCCGGGTCGTAGCCGGTCTGCGTCGGCAGGTCGAAGGCCACCGACAGACCGGTCTGCCCCTTGGCGAGGTTGCGGCGGTACAGCTCGTTGGACGCCTCGGCCGTGGAGTGGCCGGCGTACGTCCGCATGAGCCACGGACGGTCTTTCTGGCGCTCTGTCATCTCAGGCTGTCCCTCGGGCCCTTGGGGGTCTCAGATGTTGCGGAAGCGGTTGATGGCGTCGATGTGCCGGGCGCGCATCTCGTGGTCGCGGATGCCCAGGCCCTCCTCGGGGGCGAGGGCGAGGACGCCGACCTTGCCCTGGTGGAGGTTGCGGTGGACGTCGTAGGCGGCCTGGCCGGTCTCCTCCAGGGAGTAGACCTTCGAGAGGGTGGGGTGGATCTTGCCCTTGGCGATCAGGCGGTTGGCCTCCCAGGCCTCGCGGTAGTTCGCGAAGTGCGAGCCGACGATGCGCTTGAGCGACATCCACAGGTAGCGGTTGTCGTACTGGTGCATGTAGCCGGAGGTGGAGGCGCAGGTGGTGATGGTGCCGCCCTTGCGGGTGACGTAGACCGAGGCGCCGAAGGTCTCGCGGCCGGGGTGCTCGAAGACGATGTCGATGTCCTCGCCGCCGGTCAGCTCACGGATCTTCGAGCCGAAGCGCTTCCACTCCTTGGGGTCCTGGGTGTTCTCGTCCTTCCAGAACCTGTAGCCCTCGGCGTTGCGGTCGATGACCGCGGTGGCGCCCATGGCCCGGCAGATGTCGGCCTTCTCGGGGGAGGAGACGACGCAGATCGGGTTGGCGCCGCCGGCCAGGGCGAACTGGGTGGCGTAGGAGCCGAGGCCGCCGCTGGCGCCCCAGATGAGGACGTTGTCGCCCTGCTTCATGCCGGCGCCGTTGTTGGAGACCAGCTGGCGGTAGGCGGTGGAGTTGACCAGGCCGGGGGAGGCGGCCTCCTCCCAGCTGAGGTGGTCGGGCTTGGGCATCAGCTGGTTGGACTTGACGAGGGCGATCTCCGCCAGGCCGCCGAAGTTGGTCTCGAAGCCCCAGATGCGCTGCTCGGGGTCGAGCATCGTGTCGTTGTGGCCGTCGGAGGACTCCAGCTCGACCGAGAGGCAGTGCGCGACGACCTCGTCGCCGGGCTTCCAGGCGTTGACGCCGGGGCCGGTGCGCAGGACGACGCCCGCGAGGTCGGAGCCGATGACGTGGTACGGGAGGTCGTGGCGCTTGGTGAGCTCCGAGAGGCGGCCGTAGCGCTCCAGGAAGCCGAAGGTGGAGACCGGCTCGAAGATCGAGGTCCACACGGAGTTGTAGTTGACCGAGGAGGCCATGACGGCGACCAGGGCCTCGCCCGGGCCGAGCTCCGGCACCGGGACCTGGTCCAGGTGCAGGGACTGGCGCGGGTCCTTGTCGCGGCTGGCGAGACCGTCGAACATCGCGGTCTCGTCCTTGTGCACGGTGATCGCGCGGTACGAGTCGGGCAGCGGCAGCGCCGCGAAGTCTGCGGCGGTGGCGGACTGCGACTGAATCGCGTCCAGGATGTCCTTCACGGTGTTGCCTCCGGCTGAGCGCTGTCTGAGGGTGCGCTGAGGGGTACGCGGTACGTGCGTGGGAGCGTGTGGCGGGTGCTGCGAGGTGCCGTCGGTCCGGCGGAGCGGTGGTGCGGCCGCGCCTGTGGTGGGGCGGGCGGGGGGCCTGGTGACGCAGGCATCCGGGGCGCGTTCCGTGCCGGTTGGGCGTGGACCGCGGGGACGTCCGGACGAGACTCAACGTATGGCACCCCGTGTCACTCGGCAAGGCACTGCGTGCCAAGAATTTCTCTCAATTGCCGATTGACCTGCGCATATGAGCGATGATCGATCAGAGTTACCCGCGAGTAGGGGCAACTCGGACAAACGACAGTGGCCGCCCCCGGAACGGGAGCGGCCACTGTGACGAGGGCGACTTACTTGTTCTTGAGCGCTTCTTCGATGGTCCGCATGACCTCGTCCAGCGGGGCGTCGGTCCGGGCCACCGCGACGAGCACCTCGCCCTCGGTGCGCACCGACGTCCGCGGCGCCGCCGTGCCGGCCTGGGAGCGGCCGGCGCCGATCCCGGAGCCGAAGGTCTTGCGGACGATCGCGAAGGCGTGGTCCAGCTGCGCCTCCACGTCCCCCTGGCCGCCGGCCCGCAGCCAGCGCCGCAGCACGTGGTTGTGGGCGGTCACCACCGCCGAGGCGGCCACCTCCGCCAGCAGCGGGTCGTCGTTGCCGTCGTGGTGGTCGGTCTCGTCGAAGTGGGCCAGCAGGTAGCGGGTGAACAGCCGCTCGTAGCGGGCCACGGAGGCGATCTCCCGCTCCCGCAGCGCCGGTACCTCGCGGGTCAGCCGGTAGCGCTCCACCGACACCGCCGGCGAGGCGGCGTACATCTTCATGACTTCCTTGATCCCCCGGCACACCGTGTCGAGCGGGTGCTCGTGCGCCGGGGCCACGTCCAGGACCGCCTCGGCGCGGATCAGGGTGTCGTCGTGGTCGGGGAAGATCGCCTCTTCCTTGGACCGGAAGTGCCGGAAGAAGGTCCGGCGCGCCACCCCCGCGGCCGCGGCGATCTCGTCGACCGTCGTGGCCTCGTACCCCTTCGTCGCGAACAGCTCCATGGCCGCCGCGGCGAGCTCGCGGCGCATCTTCAGGCGCTGGGCGGCCGCCCGGCTGCCCGCCGTGCCCTCCGGGGCGTCGGAGGCCGAGGAGGCGCGGGGTGAGGTCTTGGCGGGCTGGGACATAGAGCGAAAGTACTTCATCCGGGCGGGCGTGCGCTCCGGAGGGGGGTGGGAGGGGGGTGGATGCGGGGGAGGGCCCGCACTGGGCTCGGGAGGGTATGTCCGCCGTGAGGGTCCGGCGGACCCGAGCAGCCCTCCCCACGCATCCTGCTCAGGGCCCGGCCGGGGGTTACCGGCGGGCGTACTCACGGAATCCGCGGCCGGTCTTCCGGCCCAGGCAGCCCGCGGCGACCAGGTGCTCCAGCAGCGGCGACGGGGCCAGGCCCGGGTCGCGGAACTCCTGGTGGAGCACCTTCTCGATGGCCAGCGACACGTCCAGGCCGACCACGTCCAGGAGCTCGAAGGGCCCCATCGGGTAGCCGCCGCCCAGCTTCATCGCGGCGTCGATGTCGTCCAGGCTGGCGTAGTGCTGCTCGACCATCTTGACCGCGTTGTTCAGGTAGGGGAACAGCAGCGCGTTCACGATGAAGCCGGCCCGGTCCCCGCAGTCCACCGCGTGCTTGCGGACCTTCCCGCAGACCTCGCGGACCGTGGCGTGCACGTCGTCGGCGGTCAGGACGGTCCGGACCACCTCGACCAGCTTCATGGCCGGCGCCGGGTTGAAGAAGTGCATGCCGATCACGTCCTGGGGACGCTCGGTCGCCCGCGCCACGGCGATCACCGGCAGCGAGGAGGTGGTGGTGGCGAGCACCGCGCCCGGCTTGCAGACCTTGTCCAGGCCCGCGAAGAGCTCCTGCTTGACGGCCAGGTCCTCGGCGACGGCCTCCACGGCCAGGTCCACCTCGGCGAAGGCCTCCAGCGAACCGGCCGGGGTGATCAGGTCGAGGGTCTGGGCGGCGGCGTCCGCGCTCAGGCGGCCCCTGGACACCGCACGGTCCAGGGACTTCCCGATCGCGGCCTTCGCGGCCTCCGCCTTCTGCGGGCTGCGGGCGGCCAGCACCACCGGGTAGCCGGCCTGCGCGAAGACCTGCGCGATCCCGCTCGCCATGGTGCCCGAGCCGGCCACGCCGACCGAGTGGACCGGACGGCCCGTGCCCAGCAGGGACCCGTCCAGCGGGGTCTGGAGGTCGCGGACCACCACGGAGCTGCCGGGCGCCTCGTACGTGTAGAAGCCGCGGCCGGCCTTCTGGCCGGTCAGGCCCGCCTCCACGAGCTGGCCCAGGATCGGGGCCGGGGCGTGCAGCCGGTCGCCGGAGGAGGCGTACATGGCCTCCAGCACCGTCCGCGCGGTGTCCACGCCGACCAGGTCGAGCAGGGCGAGCGGGCCCATCGGCAGGCCGCAGCCCAGCCGCATGGCCGCGTCGATGTCCTCGCGGGAGGCGTACTTGGCCTCGTACATCGCGGCGGCCTGGTTGAGGTAGCCGAACAGCAGGCCGTCGGCGACGAAGCCGGGCCGGTCGCCGACCGCGACGGGCTCCTTGCCGAGCTCCCGGGCCAGGGCGGTGACCGCCTCGACGGCGGCGGGCGAGGTCAGCACGCTGGAGACGATCTCGACGAGCTTCATCGCCGGGGCCGGGTTGAAGAAGTGCAGGCCCAGGACGCGCTCGGGGCGCAGGGACTCGGCGGCGAGCCGGGTCACGGACAGCGCGTTGGTGCCGGTGGCCAGGACGGCGTCGGGCCGGACGATCGCGTCCAGCTCCTCGAACACCCGGTGCTTGAGGTCGTAGTCCTCCGGGACCACCTCGATGACCAGGTCGGCGTCGGCGGCGGCGGAGAGCTCGCAGGAGGTGCGGAAGCGGGCGAGGACCTCCGCGCGCTCCTGCTCGGTGAGCCGCTCCTTGGCCACCGAGCGGGCCGTGGCGGCCGCGAGGGCCCCGGTGGCCCGGCGGGCGGCCGCCTCGCTGACGTCGATGCCGACGACCTCGCGGCCGGCCCGGGCGAGGACCTCGGCGATGCCGGCGCCCATGGTGCCGAGGCCGACGACGGCGACGGTGCGGAAGGGGGAGGGAGAGGGACTGGACGTGGACGGAAGGTCCATCGCGGGACTCCAGTGGAATGAGGGTGACGACTGGGAAGCGCGCGCGGCGCACGGTGCGCGCGGGGTGCCGTACGGCGGGCGGAGCGGGAGCGTGCGGGAACGCGGTGCGCGACGCCGTGGGCGATGGCCGGGCGCCGGCGCGGTGCGTGGAGAGCCGTACGGGTGTGCCGAACGGGAGTGCCGTGCGGGAAGGACCCGGAGGGTACGCGCCCGGGAGGCGGGCGCGGCGGGCCTGGCGGCACGACCCTGTCCCGGGGTCCTGCCGTGCGTACGGGTGGAGCGGTGAACCGACTGACACGGGGCGGCTGCGTCACCAGGCCGGTCCCGTGCGTGTGGAAGTGACAGTAACGCCGCGGCAACTCGCGCGCCAGAGCGCGGAGATGTGACCTGTACCGCCCAAATGTACCGATCATCGATGATCGATCAGCCGACCGGGCGGAACTCCGCCGAACCGGACGTGGCGGGCCCCGCGGCCCCCTAGGGTGGCCGCGTGAACCAGGTACTGGAGCGCCTGCGGGCGGAGGCGGCCGGGTCGCCCGGGTACGAGGCGCTGCTCGTCGCCGGCCCCGACGGGCTGGCCGACTCGCTGACTTCGGCCGGGCAGCCCCTGTGGGCCCGCGAACTGGCGGCGTACCGGCTGGGCATGGCGCGCGACCGGCGGGCCTTCGAGCCCCTGGTCCTGCTGCTCAACCACCGCGACCCCGCCCGCTGCGAGGCCGCCGCGCAGGCGCTCGGCGTGCTCGGCGACCCGCGCACCGCCCGCGCGGCCGCCGCCCTCGCCACCAACACCCTGCGCACCGCGTACGCCCTGCACCCGGTCCGGCTGCTGGCCGCGCTGCGGGCGCCCGAGTCGGCCCCGGCCCTGATCTCGACCCTGTCGCG
This sequence comes from Streptomyces sp. NPDC089915, assembly GCF_040684675.1. Classification (NCBI taxonomy): domain Bacteria; kingdom Bacillati; phylum Actinomycetota; class Actinomycetes; order Kitasatosporales; family Streptomycetaceae; genus Streptomyces; species Streptomyces sp. NPDC089915. The sequence goes on from NZ_JBFBGN010000118.1 coordinate 11,852, forward strand.
GCTGCTGGCCCCGCACGACCCGTACTGGCGGGTGGCCCTGGCCTGCGTCGAGGGCCTGGGCGCCCTGGCCGACGCCCGCGCCCGCGACGTCCTGGTCCGCGCCCAGGCCCACCCCAGACTGGCCCTGGCGGCCACGGACGCCCTCAACCACCTCCAGACCCGCCACCCGGACGCGTAGGCCGGGCGGGTACGGAGTGCGGCTGCGCGGGGACGCCCGGGGGCTCCGCCCCCGGACCCCCGCGCGGCGGGAGCCTCAGCCCCGGAAGCCCAGGAGGCCGTGGAGGGCCGCGCCGCCCGCCGAGGGCGGGACCGCGCGGGTCGCCGCGGCCGGCTTCGGGGCGGGCTGGGCCGGGCAGGTGGCGTCCGAGGCCTGACCCGTCCTCAGGTACGCCGCCAGCTTCTCGTCGAGGCACTTGTTGCCCGCCAGGGCGATCCCGTGGTTGCCGCCGCCCTCCTCCACCACCAGCGCCGAGCCCGCCAGCCGGTGCCGCATGCTCACCGCGCCCTCGTACGGGGTCGCCGCGTCCTCCGTCGCCTGGAACAGCAGCGCCCCCGGCAGCGCCGTGTTCGTCACGTCCGGGGCCTGGAGCGGCTCCGTCGGCCAGAACGCGCACGGCGCGTTGTACCAGGCGTTGTTCCAGGTCATGAACGGCGCCTTCGCGTGCGTGCGCCACATGTCGGCCCGCCACTTGTTCCAGTCCTTCGGCCACGCCGAGTCCCGGCACTGCACGGCCGTGTACACGCTGTACGAGTTGCCCGCCGACGGCTCCACCGCCCCGAACCGCTCGTACGCCGCCACCAGCGGCTTCGGGTCCCCCTTCACCGCGTACGCCGCGAACGCCTCGGCCAGGTGCGGCCAGTAGCCGTTGTAGTAGCCGCCCGGCATGTACGTGTCCTCCAGCTCGGCCGGGCCCACCTTCCCCCCGGCCGGGGTACCGCGCAGCGCCTCCCGCATCCCGTACCAGCGGCGCTCCACGGCGGCCGGGTCGGTGCCCAGGCCGTAGACGGAGTCGTACCGCGCCACCCAGGCCAGGAACGCCTTGTGGCGGGCGTCGAAGGCCTGGTCCTGGGCCAGGTTGTCCTCGTACCAGACGCCGCCCGGGTCGACCACGGAGTCCAGCACCAGGCGGTGCACCCGGTCCGGGTACAGCTTCGCGTACACCGCGCCCAGGTAGGTGCCGTAGGAGTAGCCGAAGTAACTGACCTTCGACGCCCCCAGCGCCGTCCGCAGCACCTCCAGGTCGCGGGCGGCCGAGACGGTGCCCACGTACGGGAGCACGTCCGCGTGCTTGTCCCGGCAGGACTCGGCGAAGGAGCGGACCCGCTCCAGGTTGGCCCGCTCGGTCGCCGCGTCCCGGGGCACCGAGTCCGGCCGCACCGGCTTGAAGTGCCCGGCCCCGCAGTCCAGCGCGGGCTCGCTCTTGCCCACGCCCCGCGGGTCGAAGCCGATCACGTCGTACTGCGCCGCCACGTCCTTGGGCAGGGCGGAGGCGACGAACCCGGCCAGCGCCCGGCCGCTGCCGCCCGGACCGCCGGGGTTGACCAGCAGCGGGCCCTGGGAGGCGGAGGCGGTGTGCGGGACCCGGGTCAGGGCCAGGGAGATCTGCCGCCCGGCGGGCCGGTCGTGGTCGAGGGGGACCCGGAGGGAGGCGCACTGCAGCGTCGGGTAGCGGGGGGTCGCGCAGCCGGCCCAGCGCAGCCCGGCCGCGGCCGGGGCGGGCGCCGGGGCGGCGGTGACGGGGCTCGCGAGCGCGGCGGCGACGGTGGAGATCGCCAGCAGGACGGCTGCGCGCTTCTTCGAGGGACGGATCATGTGGCCTCCCAGCCGAGGGTTCTGGGCGGAATCGTCCCGGAAACCGCGTCCGGAAAGCGGGATTGGGCCCTCTATTGGCCCGATGTGATGACCCGTCGGGCGGCGTCCGGGTCACGGACCGCCCCGCCAGGCGGCGGCGCCACCCCCGCCCCGGGCCGCAGATGGAGTACCGCGGGTGTCACGCGGACACCGCCCGGCCGGGCGGACCGCCCCCTCCGGCCCGGCCGCCGGCCCGCACCCCGGATTTGGGCGGCCGCCCCGGAGGTGGTTGGCTTGCCGCGAAAAGTGGACACAACTGCTGGAGGAACAGGCATGGCGCAGGTCGAGGCCGTCACGGAGCGCATCATCGGGGCCGACGCGGAGACCGTCTTCGACGCGCTGGCCGACTACACCGGCACCCGGGGCAAGCTGCTCCCCGAGCACTTCAGCGAGTACGAGGTGCGCGAGGGCGGCGACGGCGAGGGCACCCTCGTCCACTGGAAGCTCCAGGCCACCAGCAAGCGCGTCCGCGACTGCCTGCTGGAGGTCACCGAGCCCACGGACGGCCAGCTCGTCGAGAAGGACCGCAACTCCTCCATGGTCACCACCTGGACGGTGACCCCGGCCGGCGAGGGCAAGTCCAAGGCCGTCGTCAGCACCGTCTGGAACGGCGCGGGCGGCATCGGCGGCTTCTTCGAGCGCACCTTCGCGCCCAAGGGCCTCGGCCGCATCTACGACACCGTCCTCGACAACCTGGCCCGCGAGGTCGAGGCCTGACCGGACCCGGCGGCCGCCGTCAGGGCAACTCCCCTGACGCGGCTCACCGGTTCGGGTGGATTTCCCGGACCCGGGCGGCACGTACCCGCCACCCCGGCGCCGCGCGCGTCCAGCCCGGCACCCGCGCCCCGCGCGGGTCCGGGCGTGGCCCCCGGGCCGGGGCGCGGCCGGGCCGCTAGGGTGGGCCCCCTGTCGACCCGACCCACCGGGGGCCCGATGAAGATCCTCATCTCAGCCGACATGGAAGGCGCCACCGGCGTCACCTGGCCCGCCGACGTGCTGCCGGGGACCCCGCAGTGGGAGCGCTGCCGGGGCATGTTCACCTCCGACGTGAACGCCGCCGCACTCGGCTTCTACGACGGCGGCGCCGACCGGGTCCTCATCAACGAGGCCCACTGGACCATGCGCAACCTGCTGCTGGAGAAGCTCGACGCCCGCGCCGAGATGATCACCGGCCGGCACAAGTCCCTCTCCATGGTCGAGGGCGTCCAGCACGGCGACGTCGACGGAGTCGCCTTCGTCGGCTACCACACCGGCGCCGGAGCCGAGGGCGTCCTCGCCCACACCTACCTCGCCAACTCCCTCACCGGCGTCTGGCTCGACGGGCTGCGCGCCAGCGAGGGCGTGCTCAACGCCCACGTGGTCGCCGAGTACGGGGTCCCCGTCATCCTCGTCACCGGCGACGACCTGACCTGCGCCGACGCCGCCGGCTACGCCCCGGACGCGCGCACCGTCGCCGTCAAGGACCACGTCTCGCGCTACGCGGCCCTCTGCCGCACGCCGGCCCGTACCGCCGCCGACATCCGCGCCGCCGCCACGCAGGCCGTGGGGCTCGCCGTCCGGCACGAGCCGGTGCGCGGCGGGCCGCACACGATGGAGGTGGAGTTCGACGCGGAGCACCTGTCGATGGCCGCCACCGTCGTCCCCGGCGTCGAACGGACCGGCGAGCGCCGGATCGCGTACACCAGCGCGACCATGTACGAGGCGATCCGGACCTTCAAAGCGGTCACCACGGTCGTCTCAGCGGCTCTGGAGGAGCAGTATGGCTGACACGCAACGGCTGGACGGCGGCCCCGGCACCACCCTCACCGGCCGGGCGTCCCCCGCCGAGGCGCTCGACGCGGCCGCCTTCGACGAGGTCGTCGCCTTCACCTCCGAGCTCATCCGCATCGACACGAGCAACCGGGGCGGCGGCGACTGCCGGGAGCGGCCCGCCGCCGAGTACGCCGCCGAGCGGCTCGCCGCCGCCGGGCTGGAACCCGTCCTCCTCGAACGCACCCCCGGCCGCACCAACGTGGTGGCCCGCGTCGCGGGCACCGACCCCTCCGCGCCCGCCCTCCTCGTCCACGGCCACCTCGACGTGGTCCCCGCCGAAGCCGCCGACTGGAGCGTGGACCCCTTCTCCGGCGAGGTCCGCGACGGCGTGGTCTGGGGCCGCGGCGCTGTCGACATGAAGAACATGGACGCGATGGTCCTGGCCGTCGTACGGTCCTGGGCGCGCACCGGGACCCGCCCGCGCCGCGACCTCGTCATCGCCTTCACCGCCGACGAGGAGGACAGCGCCGTCGACGGCTCGGGCTTCCTCGCCGACCACCACCCCCACCTCTTCGAGGGCTGTACCGAGGGCCTCAGCGAATCCGGCGCCTTCACCCTGCACACCGGATCCGGCCGGCCCCTCTACCCCATCGCCGCCGGCGAACGCGGCACCGCCTGGCTGAAGCTGACCGCCCGCGGCACCACCGGACACGGCTCCAAGCCCAACCGGGCCAACGCCGTCACCCGGCTCGCCGCCGCCGTCGCCCGCATCGGCGCGTACGAGTGGCCGCTGCGCCTCACCGACACCGTCGCCGCCTGCATCACCGAACTCGCCGCCCTCCAGGGCCTGTCCGTCGACCCCCGCGCCCCCGGCTGCGACCTCGGGGCGGTCCTCGGCCAACTCGGCCCGGCCGCCGGGCTGGTGGAGGCCACCCTGCGCAACAGCGCCAACCCGACGATGCTCAGCGCCGGTTACAAGCTCAACGTGATCCCCGGCCAGGCCGTCGCCCACGTCGACGGCCGCACCCTGCCGGGCGGCGAGGCCGAGTTCGCCGCCGTCCTCGACGAACTCACCGGCCCCGACGTGGACTGGGAGTTCCACCACCGCGAGGTCGCCCTCGAAGCCCCCGTGGACGGTGGGACGTACGCGGTCCTGCGCGAGGCCGTCGAGCACTTCGACCCCGCCGGGCGCGCCGTGCCCTTCTGCATGGCGGGCGGCACCGACGCCAAGCAGTTCTCCCGGCTCGGCATCACCGGCTACGGCTACTCCCCGCTCCGGCTCCCCCCGGGCTTCGACTACTGGGCCCTCTTCCACGGAGTGGACGAACGGGTCCCCGTCGACGCCCTCCACTTCGGGGTCCGGGTCCTGGACCGCGCCCTGCGGAACCTGTGATGGGGGCCCGCTGATGGCGGCGGCCGCCGCCTGCGCCCCCTACGGCAGCTGGCCCTCACCGCTCGCCGCCGCCCACGCGGCCGCCCACGACGGACGCCCCGAGTACCTCGGCGCCATCGGCCCCGAGGTGTGGTGGACGGAGCCCCGCCCCGAGGAGGGCGGCCGCCGCACCCTGGTGCGCCTGCCCGCCGGCGGGGGCCCCGCCCGGTCGGTGCTCCCCGCCCCCTGGAACGTGCGCAGCCGGCTCACCGAGTACGGGGGCCTGCCCTGGGCGGGCGCCGAACGGGCCGCCGGGGGACCGCTGGTGGTGTTCGTCCACCACGCCGACCAGCGGCTGTACGCCTACGAGCCCGACGCCCCCGGCGCACCCCCGCCCCGCCCGCTCACCCCGCTCTCCCCGGTCGGCGGCGGGCTGCGCTGGGCCGACCCGGTGCTGCGGGGCGGCGAAGTGTGGTGCGTGCTGGAGGAGTTCACCGGCCCCGCCCCCGGCGACGTGCGCCGCGTCGCGGCCGCCGTCCCGCTGGACGGCTCCGCCGCCGCCGACCGGTCCGCCGTACGGGAGCTCACCGGCGACCGGCACCGCTTCCGCACCGGCCCGAAGCCCTCCCCGGACGGGCGCCGCGCGGCCTGGCTGGTGTGGGACCACCCCCGGATGCCCTGGGACGGCACCGAGCTCCAGCTGGCCGACGTCCGCCCCGACGGCACGCTCGGCCCGCCCCGCACCGTCCTCGGCGGCCCGGACGAGGCCGTGGCGCAGGCGGCGTGGGCGGCCGACGGGAGCCTCCTCGCGGTGAGCGACCGCAGCGGCTGGTGGAACCCGTACCGGGTGGACACCGCCGGCGCCGCGCCCGCCAACCTGTGCCCCCGCGAGGAGGAGTTCGGCGGACCCCTGTGGAAGCCGGGGCTGACCTGGCTGGCCCCGCTCCCCGACGGGCTGCTGGCCGTCCTGCACGGCCGGGGCTCCTGCGTCCTCGGCGTCCTCGACCCCGACAGCGGCGACCTGGTGGACGCCGCCGGGCCGTGGACGGCCTGGCAGCCGGGCCTGGCCGTCAGCGGCACCCGCGTCTACGGGGTCGCGGCCAGCCCGCGCAGCGCGTACGAGGTCGTCGAGCTGGACACCGCCACCGGGCACGCCCGGGTGGTCGGCGCCCGGGCGGCGGACCCGGTGGACCCCGCGTACTACCCCGAACCGCAGAGCCGGACCTTCCCCGGCCCCGGCGGCCGCGAGATCCACGCCCACGTCTACCCGCCCCACCACCCCGCCCTGCGGGCCCCCGCGGAGGAGCCGCCCCCGTACGTGGTGTGGGCGCACGGCGGGCCGACCGACCACGTACCGCCCGTACTGGACCTGCACATCGCCTACTTCACCTCCCGGGGCATCGGGGTCGTCGAGGTGAACTACGGCGGCTCCACCGGCTACGGCCGGGCCTACCGCGAGCGGCTGCGCGAGCAGTGGGGCGTGGTCGACGTCGAGGACTGCGCGGCCGTCGCCCGCGCCCTGGCCGACGAGGGCACCGCCGACCCGGCCCGGCTCGCGATCCGCGGCGGCAGCGCGGGCGGCTGGACCGCGGCCGCCTCCCTGGCCGCCACCGGCCTCTACGCCTGCGCGGCGGTCATCTACCCGGTCCTGGACCTGCGCGGCTTCGCCGCCGAGACCCACGACCTGGAGTCCCACTACCTCCACGGCCTCGCGGGCCCGCCGCAGACCCTCGAACTGCGCTGCCGCGAACGCTCGCCCGTGGCCCGCGCCGACCGGATCACCGCCCCGTTCGTCCTGCTCCAGGGCCTGGACGACCCCGTCTGCCCGCCCGCCCAGGCGGAACGCCTGCTGGCCGCCGTACGGGCCCGCACCCCCGTCGTCCCGCACGCGTACCTCACCTTCGAGAGCGAAGGGCACGGCTTCCGGCGGGCGGAGACGATGGTACGGGCGCTGGAGGCGGAACTCTCCCTGTACGTCCAGGTCTTCGGCCTGGACCGGACGGACGTGCCCAGGCTGGAGCTGCGGCGCGACTAGGGATCAGGGGCCGACGGGCGTGCGGCGGTGCCGGGGGCGCCGGTCAGATCGTGACCGGGCCCTTGGCGGTGGCGAACTCGACCGAGACCAGGCCCGGTTCCTCGTCCTCGGCCCAGGTGACGTCGATCTGGTCGAGGGGGTGGTCGGCCGGTTCGCCGAGGAATTCGGCGATGGAGGCCGCGTCCCCGGCGATGGAGACCCCGTGGATGGTGGTGGAGGTCCGCGGGTCGGCGCTCGGGCGCTCCTCGTCGGGGACCAGCCACTGGAGGAAGTACGGCAGTTGCGGGTCCTCCATCAGTTCCAGCAGGCCGATCTGCTTCCACCTCAGGTCGAACCCGTCGGGGCGGACCCGGTGCCCCTCGGCCGAGGTGCGGCCGAGCCGGGCCTCGACCGGGGCGATGTCGTCGACGGAGACCACCCAGCCGAGCCAGCCGCCGCCCTCGGCGGCGCGGCGCGCGACCGCCCGGCCGAAGGGCGCGCGGTCGGCGGCGGGGTGGTCGAGCGTGGTGACGACCTCGACGTAGGTGCCGCCGCTCAGCGGGAGGATGAAATTACGGGTGCCGAACCGCGGGTGCACGCCCCCGTCCACGAACCCGGCGCCGAGGGCCGATCCGATCCACTGAACGGTCGAGACGAAGCTGTCGCGGGCCACCGCATAGGACACGTGATCAAGTCGCACCGCGCCATCATGGCCCGACGACCCGCACAAGTCCCGCCGCCACGCCAGCCGCCCGGTCCGTCCGCAGCCAGACCCGCAGCGGGCCGATCGGGCTGAAGCCGGCGCGGAGGGCGGCGTCCAGGTCCCCGCCGTGCTCGTAGCCCACGACCGGCAGCCCCGGCCAGTGGCGTGCCGACGCGTCGAGGGCGGCCGCCCAGGCCCCGTCGGCGTCGGCCGGGGCGGCGGCGAACACGTTCGACACGCCCACCACGCCGCCGCCGGAGGAGAGCACCGCCCCGGCCGTGATCCGGCCCCCGTCACGGCCCGCCAGGAAGACGATCCCCTCCCGCAGCAGCCCGGCGTGGAAGGTCCCCCCGCCCTCCCCGTCCCCCCAGGCCGCCTCCCAGTCCGCCAGCTCCCCGGGGCCCTCGACCTCGTCCCACTCCAGCCGCCCGCCGGCCGGCGCGGCGGCGGGCCCGGCCGGGCGGTGGATCCACCGGGCCTCGAACAGCACCTCGAACCCGGCCGGGCCCAGGTCGAGCGAGGCGAAGCTGTCCTTCACCGAGCGGCCGGTCCCGGCGGTGCCGACCCCGGCGAGCACCTCGGCCGCGGAGGCCTCCGGGGCCAGGGTCACGGCGTCCGGGTACAGCGGCGGAGTGGGCCGCCGGCTGCTCCAGAGGGAGGCCGAGAAGCGGCCGCCGCCGCACACGGCGGCGCACCACTCGGCGTTGTTGCGGGCGGCGGCGCGCAGGAGTGCGGGGCCGGGCGGGGTGGTGGTCATCCGGGGATGCTGCCACAGGGCCGTAGCCTGGGGCGATGCCATATTCCACGTACGTGGCGGAAGGCCCGCGGGTCGGCCTGCGCCCCTTCCGGCCCGCCGACGGACCGGAGTTCACCGCACGGGTCCGCGAGAGCCGGGCCCTGCACCGGCCCTGGCTGTTCCCGCCGGACACGCTCGAGGAGTACGCGCCGTACGCGGCCGCCCTGGCGGAGGGGGAGAGGCGGGCGGGCTTCCTGGTCTGCGAGCGCGACGGCGGGGCGGTCGCCGGGTTCATCAACGTCAACAACATCGTCCGGGGCGCCTTCCGGTGCGGGGCGCTGGGGTACGGGGCGTTCGCACACGCCGCGGGGCGCGGGCTGCTGGGCGAGGGCCTCGACCTCCTCCTGGCCCACGCCCTCGGGTCCGGCCTGGGGCTGCACCGGCTGGAGGCGAACGTCCAGCCGGGGAACACGGCCTCGATCGCCCTGGTGCGCGGCAGGGGGTTCCGGCTGGAGGGCCTCTCCCCGGACTTCCTCCACGTGGCGGGGGCCTGGCGGGACCACGAGCGGTGGGCGATCACGGCCCCGGCGGACTGACGGCGCGCCGCCGCGCGGAGCCCCGCCCCGCCCCGCGCCGCCCGGCGGACACGCGTGCGGGTGCGCGGCGCTTTGCGTAATCCTGACCGGTGGTGATGTGCGGAACCCCTGTGCACCGGCGGTGGCGGCGTGTTCCATTCCCCCATGGCCACCACCGTCCGACGTGTCCCACTGACCCTCCCCGCCGCCCCCCTGGGCCCCGACAACCCGCTGCCCGCCCTGCGCGCCCCCGACGGGGTGCACGACCTGGACGAGCGCTCGCGCGAAGGGCTGCCGCGCGACATGGCCCGCCAGATCGGGTACGAGCCGCTGCGCTCCCTGCTGCCCGTCCGGATCCGCGACGGCTACGGACGGCAGCGCGCGGAGCGGGAGTTCGAGGCCGTCGTCATCGAGAACGGCAGGCTGCGCGCCACCGTCCTGCCCGGGCTCGGCGGGCGCGTCCACTCCCTGGTCCACCTCCCCACCGGCCGCGAACTCCTCTACCGCAACCCGGTGTTCCAGCCGGCGAACTTCGCCCTCAACGGAGCCTGGTTCTCCGGCGGCATCGAGTGGAACATCGGCGCGACCGGCCACACCGCCCTGTCCTGCGCCCCGCTGCACGCGGCGCTCGTCCCGGCGCCCGACGGCGGTGTGATGGTGCGGCTGTGGGAGTGGGAGCGGCTGCGCGACCTGCCGTTCCAGGTGGACCTGTGGCTGCCGGAGGACTCGGACTTCCTGTACGCCGCCGTCCGCGTGCGCAATCCGCACGAACGCCCCGCCGCCGTCTACTGGTGGTCCAACACCGCCGTCCCCGAGAACTCCGGCACCCGGGTCCTCGCCCCCGCCGAGGAGGCCTGGCACTTCGGGTACGAGCGGGCGCTGCGGCGGATCCCCGTACCGAGGTGGGAGGACGCCGACCGGACGTACCCGCTCGACAGCACCTACCCCGCCGACTTCTTCTACGAGGTCGAGCCCGAGGCCGCCGCCCGCCCCTGGATCGCGGCCCTCGACGCCGACGGCCACGGCCTGGCGCAGGCCTCCACGGGGCTGCTGCGCGGGCGCAAGCTGTTCGTGTGGGGCGCGGGCCCCGGCGGCCGGCGCTGGCAGGAGTGGCTGACGGAGCCCGGCACCGGCGGGTACGCGGAGATCCAGGCCGGGCTGGCCCGCACCCAGCTGGAGCACGTACGGCTCGACGGGGGCGCGGAGTTCAGCTGGCTGGAGGCGTACGGGCCGTTGTCCGCCGAGCCCGGGGCGGTGCACGGCGCCGACTGGGCGGCGGCCCGCACGGCGGCCGGGGCGGCACTGGACGCGGCGCTGCCGCCCGGCACCCTGGACGCGGCGCACGCGGCCTGGCGGGTCGGGTTCGGCATCGGCGCACC
>NZ_JBFBGN010000119.1:0-21888 GCF_040684675.1 Streptomyces sp. NPDC089915
CCGGCGGGGGGCTGTGGGGCCCCGGCCGCCTCGGCGACAACACCAGTTAGCCAGGCCCCCGCCGCCCTGGCAACGCCCCCCTCCTACTAGCGGGGGTAGGGGGCCGGGCTCAAGGTCCCCCGCGCCCGGAGCGGGTGTTCGCGCAGGTGGGGGCCGTGGATGCCGGTGGAGCGGCGGCTACTAGGGAGGGTCGGATGTGACCTGGGTCCTGTGGGCCGCCTCACCGCCGCAGGGGCCGGATGTCACCCTGCGTGGCGGTCCGTACCCCGTCGGGTGCGTGTCCCGGGCCACTCCCGGCCGCCGAATCAAAGGAAACGGGACATACCGGACACCGCTTTCCCAGCCTCAGCCGGCCCGCCCCGGCAGACCGCTCGTGACACGGCTCCACAGGGAGCGGGTGGCGCCGAAACCGCTCTCGTGGGTCCAGACGTGGGTGCAGCCCGGGCACTGGAGGTGCAGGAGGCTGCCCTTGTTGGTGAGCAGGTAGCGCCAGTGCGCGGAGCAGGTCCGGCGCTCCCCGCACGGCTCGCAGTCCCGGGTGTCGTCGCAGTTCGGGCAGGGCACCCACGCCCGGCGGCCGATCTCGGCCTGCGGGTCAAGGGGCAGCATGGCCGCTCCCGCGCACGGGCAGCACCCCGGCCGCCACCAGGTCGTCGTAGAGGCGCCGCTGCTCCGCGTCGAGGCCGGAGTAGAGCAGGTCGTACGCCTGCTCCTCGCCCCGCAGCACCTCGACCGGGTCCCAGTCGGGGCCCAGCGCGGCCATCACCTGGGCGCGGCGGAGCATCTCCTGGGAGGTGAGGTCTACGGCGAAGTCGACGTGTTCCGCGTCGCCCGGGCCGGCGGGGGGTGTGTGGTGGTACGAGGACATGGGGCAGAACTTAGGTAACCCTTTCTTGCCGGGTCAAGAGGGGGTGGGCGGAGTCACATCCCCCGCCGAATGACAAGGAATCGGGCGCCCCCGCAGCTCGGGCGCTCCCCGGGCCGGGCGCCCCCCGCGTACGGGGAGCGCCCGGGCGCCCCTCAGTCCACGAGGACCCCGGGGTTGAGGATGCCGTGCGGGTCGAGCGCGCCCTTGGCGGCCCGCAGGGCCAGCGCGAAGGGTTCGGGCCGCTGGCGGTCGTAGGCCGGACGGTGGTCGCGGCCGACGGCGTGGTGGTGGGTGACGGTGGCGCGGTGCCGGTGCAGGACGTCGACGGCCACGGCCTTGAGCTCGTCCCAGAGGGCGGCCTCGTCGCCGGGCCGGCCCGCCGCGAGGACGGTGAAATAGGGCGCGGCCCCGTCCGGATAGACGTGCGTCAGGCGGCAGTTGACGGTGGCGGGGTGCCCGGTGGCCTTGAGGGCGGCCGCGCCGACCTCGGTGCGCACCGCGTCGATCAGGCCCGGGACGCGGTCCCAGGTGGCGGCGGTCTCGAAGGTCTCGGCCACGGCGCCCATCCGGACCAGTCCGTCGCGGAGGTAGGGCATCCGCAGGAAGGCCTCGCGCCACGCCCCCACGGCCGCGTCGCCGCCCCGGTCCCCGGCGGGGGCGCGCGTCCCGGCGGGACCGCCGCCGCCGGAGGTCCCCCCGCGCCGGCCGCCGTGGGAGCGGGCCAGGGAGACGGCGCTCGCGAGGCGGCCGTCCACCGGTTCGTGCGCCGATTCGAAGCCCAGGACGAGCACGGCGGAACCGTCGTGCGCGGCGCCCGACAGGGCGGCCTCGCCCGGGTCGAGCAGGCGGCAGTTGGCGGGTGCGAGATCGGACCGCGCGAGGTCGCGCACCGCGCGGAGGGCGGCGTCGAAGTCCGTGAAGGCGACGGCCGCGGAGGCCTTGAAGCGGGGCCGTTCCTGAAGGCGCATCCACGCCTCGGTGATGACGCCGAGCGCCCCTTCGGACCCGAGGAAGAGGCGGTCGGGCGAGGGGCCCGCGCCGGAGGCGGGCAGCCGCCAGGAGGAGCTCGTCCCGGCGGGGGTGACCACGCGCATCGACTGGACGAAGTCGTCGATGTGGGTGCGCCCGGTGGCGTAGTGGCCGCCGGCGCGGGTGGCGAGCCAGCCGCCGAGGGTGGAGAACTCGAAGCTCTGCGGGAAGTGCCGCAAGGTGAGTCCGTGCGGCCGGAGTTGGTCTTCCAGGTCCGGGCCGAGCGCCCCGGCCTGGATGCGTGCGGCGCGGCCCTCGGTGTCGACCTCCAGTACGCGCCGCATGGCGGTCAGGTCGAGGGAGAGCACGGCCCGGTGGGCGTCACCTCGGTACTCCACTCCCCCGGTGACCGAGGAGCCCCCGCCGTAGGGGACGACGGCGACGCCGTGGGCGCCGGCCCAGTCCAGGAGGTCGGCCACCGCCCGCTCGTCGGCGGGGCGGGCGACGAGGTCGGGTATGCGGCCGGGCCGGCCGCGCAGGGCGCGCGCCACGTCGCGGTAGGCCTTTCCCATGGCGTGGGCGGCGCGGTCGGCCGGATCGGCGGTGACCAGGTGGGCGAGGCTCGGCGGGGGTTCGACGGCGGGCCCGCCGATGCGGAGGTCGCGGACGGCGGGTACGGGCAGGGGGCGGGCGAGGGTTCCGGGGAGCAGCGCCCCCATCGCGGCGCATTCCGCGTCGTCGGGGTGGGCGTCCGTCCAGCCCCAGCCCCACCAGGAGCGGGTGCGCAGGGGCTGCCGAGCGGTGGTGCCGTCCATGGGGTGCTCCAGAGGTGGCGTCACATGAATTTACCGTGCGGTAAATTACCTACTGGTAAGATCGCCGTATGGCAACCCCCGCAACCCCTCCTTCGAAAGCCGGCACCAAGGGAGTCCCCCGGGAGCAGCGGGCGCGGCAGATCCTGGACGCCGCCGCGGAGGAGTTCGGCGCCCGCGGCTACGCGGCCGCGTCGCTGCCCGCGATCGCCGCCCGGGTCGGCGTCACCAAGACCCTGCTGCACCAGTACTTCGGTACGAAGGAGGAGCTCTACACGGCCTGTCTGGTCCCCGTCGGCGACCGGATCCTGGCCGCCGTCCGCACGGCGATGGGACCGGACGGGACCACCGCCCAGACCCCGCTGCGCGTGCTGCACGCCCTCTTCACGGCGCTGGAGGGGCAGCGGGAGGCCTGGTTCGTGCTCTACGACACCACCCTGCCGCCCGGCGGGGAGGCCGCCCGCCTCGCCGCCGGGTACTGGTCGGCCATCGACGCGCTGGCCGCCTCCGGCACCGCCCAGCTCCTGCGGGACACCGGATCCGCCGACCCGCTGGACGCCGACGCGCTCATGTACGTGTGGCGGGACCTGGTCGCCACGCTGGTCCGCTGGTGGGTCAAGCATCCGGACCAGACCCCGGACGCGATGACGGAGCGCTGCGCCCGCCTCTTCGCGGCCGCCGCGGCCCTCACCCCGGCCGCGGACCGCTGACCCCGGGCGCCGCGCGACACCGCGGGCGGGGAACCGTTCCCGGCCATCCGCGCGCGCCGCGGTCAACATCCGCGCGTCACCGGGCAGACACTCCACGCACGTAGAACTTCCCAGCCGCCTCCGTGAGTCGGCACCCCGACCGGTCGGTACCGGACGGGGTCGCAAGCGCGCGTACGCACCGTTTGCCCCAGGAAGGGAAACTCATGGGCTCCCCGCAGCCGTCCGGATCCCGCTTCGGCCTCCTCACCGCCGCCCTGCTCACCGGCGCCCTCGCCGCGGCCACCCTCGTCGCCCCGCAGACCGCCTCGGCGGCGACCCTCACCATCCCCGCCCTCCAGGGCGGCAAGCGCGTCTCCGCCTACAACGGGCAGACGGTGGTGGTCACCGGCGTCGTGACCGCCGTCCGCTCCACCGGCTCCGCGCGCGGCTTCTGGATCCAGGACCCCGCCGGCGACGGCGACCCGGCCACCAGTGACGGCGTCTTCGCCTTCACCGGGACCACCACCCCCTCCACCAAGGCCGGCAACAAGGTGACCGTGCGGGCGCGGGTCTCCGAGTACTACCCGGGCGGTTCCGCGGCCGGCGGCCAGTCGCTCACCGAGCTGACCGGGCCGGCGATCCAGTCGACGCTCTCCACGGGCAACCCGCTGCCCGCGCCCGTGGTCCTGAACGCCGCCTCCATACCGGCCGCCTACGCGCCCACCGGCAGCCTCGAAGCGCTCCCCCTCCAGCCCACCGTCTACGCCCAGGACTTCTTCGAGTCGCTGGAGGGCATGCGGGTACAGGTCACCGACGCCCGCGTGGTCGGCGCGAGCGACGCGTACGACGAGCTGTTCGTCACCGCCAAGCCGGACGAGAACCCCACCCCGCGCGGCGGCACCGTCTACGGCTCCTACGCCGCCCCCAACACCGGCCGGGTCAAGGTCATGTCGCTGACCGGCTCCTTCCCCACCGCCGACGTGGGCGACGTGCTGACCGGCGCCACCACCGGCCCGCTCGACCACGACAACTTCGGCGGGTACACCGTCCAGGCCACCACCCTCGGCACGCTCACGGCCCACGGCCTCGCCCCGGAGACCACGCGCGCCCAGAGCGCCGGCGAACTGGCCGTCGCCACCTACAACGTCGAGAACCTCGACCCGACCGACCCGCAGGAGAAGTTCGACCGCCTGGCGGCCGGGATCGTCACCCACCTCGCCTCCCCCGACATCGTGGCCCTGGAGGAGATCCAGGACGACGACGGGGCCGCCGACGACGGCGTGGTCGCGGCCGACCGGACCTACGCCCAGCTGATCGACGCCATCACCGCGGCCGGCGGCCCGGCCTACGCCTACCGGCAGATCGACCCGGTCGACGGCCAGGACGGCGGCGAGCCCGGCGGCAACATCCGCGTCGGCTTCCTCTACAACCCGGCCCGCGTGGGCTTCACCGACCGCCCCGGCGGCACCTCCACCGCGGCCGTCTCCGTGGTCGGCGGCAACGGCACCGCGGCGCTGTCCTTCTCCCCGGGCCGGATCAACCCGGGCTCGGCCGCCTGGAACTCCAGCCGCAAGCCGCTGGCGGGCGAGTTCACCTTCCAGGGCAGGACCGTCTTCGTCATCGCGAACCACTTCAACTCCAAGGGCGGCGACCAGCCGCTCGACGCGCGCGTCCAGCCGCCGGCCCGCCCCTCCGAGACCCAGCGCGCCCAGCAGGCCGGCCAGGTCAACGCCTTCGTGAAGCAGCTGCTCGCCGTGCAGGCCGACGCGCGGGTGATCGTCCTCGGGGACCTCAACGACTACGAGTTCTCCGGCACCCTGTCCACGCTCACCGCCGGCACCGGCCTGACCGACCTTCCCGCCACCCTTCCCGCCGGTGAGCGCTACACCTACGTCTACCAGGGCAACTCCCAGGTTCTGGACCACATCCTGACCAGCCCGGCGCTCACCGCTCCGGACTACGACGTCGTCCACGTCAACGCGGAGTTCTCCGACCAGGCCAGCGACCACGACCCGCAGGTCGTACGCGTCAGGCCCTGAGGCCCGCCCGGACCCGGCGCCCCGCCGGACCGCCGTCAGTAGGAGTGGTCGACCGTCACGTCGGCCGACAGCCGCAGCGCGGCCTCGGCCGGGGCCCCGCGCAGTCCCAGCAGGGTGAGGGTCAGGGCGTCGATCACGGTGAGGTGGGCCAGCCTGCTGGCGACGGTCTCCAGGCCGAACACCAGGTCCTGGCCGCCCGCGACCAGGGTGCAGTCGGCGGCCTCGCTCAGCGGTGAACGGGCGTAGCTGGTGAGGGCGACGACCTTGGCGCCGGCCCCCCTGGCCCGCCGGGCGGCGTCCACCGTGCTGCGGGTGGCGCCGGTGTGGCTGACGGCCAGGCAGACGCCGGCGGCGGTCAGCTGGGGGGCGGCCAGCTGCGCGGTCAGCGGGTCGGCCGGGGCGTCGACGGCGAAGCCCAGCGCGCGCAGCCGGTACGCGGTGTCCAGCGCGACCGCGCCGGACAGCCCCGCGCCGACCACCAGGACCCGGGAGGCCGCGTCGAGGAGTCCGGCCGCGGTGCGCAGCCGTTCGGGGGTGACCGTCGCCGTCACTCCGTCCAGGGCCTCCCGGGCGGCACGGACGGTGTCGGCGAGGGCGCGGGCCGCCGGGTCCGGGTCGCGGGAGGGCTCCGGGGACGGTGCCTGGCGGGCGGCGGCGATCTTCAGCTCCTGGTAGCCGCGGAAGCCCAGCCGCTGGCAGGCCCGTACGACGGTGGACGGCGCGGTGCCGGCCAGGGCGGCGACGTCGCTGACGCTGAGGTGCACCAGCTCCGCGCCCTGGTCGAGGACGACGTGGGCCACGCGTGCCTCCGTGTCGCGGAGCTCGGAGAGGTGGGCCCGGACGTGGGCGGCGAGCCCACCCCCGGCTGCGGAATGAATTTCCATGGGGTTACGGTAGCAAGGAAATTTGTTCCCGAATCAGTGATGGGGAGCCGCCGTGCCCGCCAATCCGCCGTCCCTGCCGGGTGCGGCCGCCGTGCCCGTGGTCGTCCTCGCCTCCGCCGTCCTCCACGCCGTCTGGAACGCGCTCGCCCACGGCCTGCGCGACAAACTGGCCGGGTTCACCCTGATCAGCCTCGCGTCCGCCGGGTGCGGAGCCGTCCTGGTGTGCCTGGCCCCGCTGCCCGCGCCGGCTGCCTGGCCCTACATCGCCGCCTCCGCCGGGCTCCAGGTCGCGTACCAGCTGCTGCTCCTGCGCGCCTACCAGCTCGGAGACTTCGGCCAGATGTACCCCACGGCCCGCGGCACCTCACCGCTGGTGGTGGCGCTCGTCTCGACCACGCTCCTCGGGCACGCGCTGCCCGCCGGCCACGCCCTGGGCATCGCGGTGATCTCCTGCGGCCTGGCCGCGCTGGCCCTCGCCGACGGGATGCCCGGCCGCGCGCAGCTGCCCGCGCTGGCCGCCGCCGTCGGCACCGGGGTGATGATCGCCTCGTACACCCTCGTCGACGGCAGCGGCGTCCGCGTCTCCGGGAGCGTCTTCGGCTACATCGCCTGGCTCTTCCTCTGCCAGGGGCTCGTCCTGCCGCTCATCGCCCTGGCCCGCCGGGGCCCGGCCCTCCTCGCCACCCTGCGCCCGATGTGGGCCCGGGGCCTGACGGGCGGGCTGCTGTCGCTGCTGGCGTACGGGCTGGTCGTGTGGGCGCAGTCCCGCGGCGACCTGCCCACCATCGCCGCCCTGCGGGAGACCAGCATCGTCTTCGGCACCCTGATCGGGGCGGTGGTCTTCCGCGAGAGCCCGGGCCACCGGCGGATCACGGCCGCCGTCACCGTCCTGGCGGGCATCGCGGTGCTGCAGTTCGGCGGCGGGGCCTGACGGTGGCGGGGGCGGCGGTCAGGCGGGGGCGAGGACGTCCTCGTCCGCCCCGTCGAGGACGAGGCCGTTGTCGAGGCGGACCCGGACCGTCACCCGGCCGCCGTGCTCCCGGAAGGCCCTCCACTCGGGTTCCAGGGCCGCGACCTCCTCCTCCAGCCGCTTGCGGCTCTCGGCGGGCATGGTGTGGCCGTAGTCGCCGAGCAACGACATGAGCCGCTCGTATTCGAGGACCGCGTGACCGGGCGGGCGCCGCCCGTCCACGCGGTCGACCGTGCCCTCGGTGCCCGCCGCCAGGGACAGCCGGCCGACGACGGCGCCGTCCTGCCCCGCGGTCGCGTCGCCCAGCCCGATGTCCGCTGCGAGCCGCACCCGCTGGCCTTCCCTCAGGGTCATCGGTCCCTCGTCCCTCACGTCGGCGTGTGGCCGCGCGGGGCGGCTCCTGTCGGGCCATTATCCGCCGGGCGCCTCCCCCCGACGTCACGCCCCGTCAGGGACGGAAGCGCAGGGGGTGGTCCGCCGGAACCTCCACGACGGCGATGCGCACGCCGTCGGGGTCGGCGATCCACATCTCGATCAGCCCCCAGGGCTCCTTCAGCGGGGGCCGCAGCACCTCGGCGCCGCGTGCGCGGAGCTCGCGGTGGGCCGCCTCCACGTCGTCCACCTGGAGCCACAGCCGCACTCCGGGCGCGGGCGGCGCGTCGGACCGGCCGGACACCTCCAGGAAGCCGCCGCCGAGGAAGTAGACGGTGCCGCGCTCGGGCCCGGTGCCGAACTCGCGGTAGACGGCGAGGCCGAGGGTGGCTCCGTAGAAGGCGCGTGAGCGCTCGGGATCGGTGGGGCGCAGCAGGATGCGGCTGCCGAGTACGTGGACCATGGCCCCAACCTGCCCCGTTCCGGCGGCGGCGATTCACCCCCGCACCCCATTTGGCGGGGAGGGGCCGCGCGGGGAGGGGCCGCGCGGGACGTCACCGGCCGGGGTGGCCCAGGCCGGTCAGGAGGACGTCGAGGGCCAGGTCGGTGGCCTCCGCGAGCGGGGTGTCGTCGAGGAGGGAGCCGACGGCCAGGGTGGCGAGGCCGTGGACGGTGGAGAAGGCGAC
This sequence comes from Streptomyces sp. NPDC089915, assembly GCF_040684675.1. Classification (NCBI taxonomy): domain Bacteria; kingdom Bacillati; phylum Actinomycetota; class Actinomycetes; order Kitasatosporales; family Streptomycetaceae; genus Streptomyces; species Streptomyces sp. NPDC089915. The sequence goes on from NZ_JBFBGN010000119.1 coordinate 8,290, forward strand.
CTGGGCGAGGCGGGCAGGGTCCCCCGCGCGGACGAGCCCCTCCGCCTGGGCCCGGGCGATGAGCTCGGCGGTGGTGTCGAGGCTGCGGTGGCCCAGTTCCCTGAGTTCGGCGCTGGAGTCATCGGCGTGTTTGGCGCTGAACATGAGGTCGAGCAGGGGTGCGTGGGCGACGGCGAACTCCACGTACGCGCGTCCCAGCCCGGCCAGGCGGGCCGGCACCGGCCCGGGCGCCTCGGCGGCGGCGCGCAGCCGCTCGTTCAGCCGGGTGAAGCCGCTGACGGCGAGGGCGTCCAGCAGTGCCTGGCGGTCGCGGAAGTGGCGGGACGGTGCGGCATGGCTCACCCCGAGGTCGCGGGCGAGGGCGCGCAGGGACAGGCCGTCCGCGCCGGACTCGGTGAGGACGGTCTCCGCGCGCTCCAGCAGGGCGGCCCTGAGGTTGCCGTGGTGGTAGGGCCCCTCGGTCAAGGCGGGCTCCCCTCTCCTGATGTTGTCATTGACTACAATGATGACGGCGCCTACATTCGTTCACGTCCGTCCAGGACGCGGAAACGGAGCAGCCGACCATGCCTATGACATACCAGGGAACCGTGGCCCTGATCACCGGGGCCAGCGCGGGCCTCGGTGTCGAGTTCGCCCGCCAGTGGGCCGAGCGCGGGGCGGACCTCGTCCTCGTCGCCCGCCGCCTCGACCGGCTGGAGGGGCTCGCGGCCGAGCTGGAGAAGCGCTACGGGGTCACGGCGCACGTGGTCGCCGCCGACCTCGCCCTGCCGGGCGCCGCGGCCGCCCTGCGCGCCGAACTCGACGCCCGCGGGATCACCGTCCACACGCTGGTCAACAACGCCGGCTTCGGCAGCCACGGGCCCTTCGTCCGGCAGGACCTCGCGCAGATCAACGAGATGATCCAGCTGAACGTCGTCGCCGTCACCGAGCTGACGAGGGCGTTCCTGCCCGATCTCGCGGCCGACGGCCGCAGCGCGCTGGTCACCGTCGCGAGCGCGGCCGCGTACCAGCCGACCCCCGCGATGGCGGTCTACGGCGCCACGAAGGCCTTCGTCCTCAGCTTCACCGAGGCCGTCGGCTACGAGACCCGCAGCTCCCCCCTGCGGGTGCTCGCCGTGTCGCCGGGCCCGGTCAGCACCGAGTTCTTCGACGTGGTCGGCAGCCGTGACGCGGCCGTCGGACGGATGGCCACCCCCGAACAGGTCGTGACCGCCACACGGCGCGCGCTGGAGCGCGGCAACACCCCGCCGAGCATCGTCGCGGGCCTGGCCAACCGCGTCTCCACCCTCGCCGCCTCGCTGACCCCGCGCCGCGTCACCCTGGCCGTGTCGGGCCGGATCCTCAAGGCCTGACGCGCGTGGGCGGGCCCCCGGGGACCGGGGACCCGCCCGTCGCGGCGGCGGCCGCCGGCTCCGTCAGTGCGCGGAGATCTGCTGAAGCGCCGCGCCCTGGTAGCGGGCGCCGGCGTTCCAGAGGATGAAGGACTCCATCTTGTTGGCCTCGGCTGCCTTGATCTGCGCCGCGACCTCGGCGGGCCCGTAGGTGCTGCCCATCGAGAAGTCCTGCAGCCACGGGACGATCTCGGTCTGCGTGCCCTTCGCCTGACGGGCGAAGTCGGCCAGCGAGCGCTGCACGATCGCGTACGGGGAGGTGTCGGGCTGCGCGACCCCGTACTCCCCCGGCGCCCAGTGCGACGGGTAGACCATCGGCGCGATGTAGTCGGTGACCTTGACCAGGGCCCCGATGTCCTGCGCGATCTCGGTGGGCCGGGTGGCGGCGATGCCGAAGACCGACACGCCGAGGTACGTGCCGTGGGGACGCAGCGCGGTGCGGGTGTCGGCGACGAACGAGGTGATGGACTGCTCGGGGGTGGCCGTGCCGATGCCGGGGAAGCTCATCTGCGACAGCGGACCGTCCGGGCGGCGCACGTAGTCGTAGAGGACGTCGTCGAAGCCGAGCCGGGCCGCCTCGACGGCGAGGTCCTGGTTGTACTTGCGGACCGCCGGGTCGGCGAAGTTGGTGAAGGACAGGGACCCGTAGTGGCCCCCGTCGTAGGGCTGTCCGGACGGGGTCAGCACGAGCCGGTCCCGCTGTCCGGCCTTCCAGGAGGCGGCGGCGAGCTTGGGGTCGCGGAAGGCGACGATGCGGCCGATGACCTGGGCGCCGGCGGCGTGGAGCTCGTCGATCGCCTTGCGGGCGTCGTAGTAGCCCTTGGCCGCGCCGATCTGACGGGCCAGCGGCACCTGCGAGGCGTACCCGACCTCGCCGTCCTCGTCCTTGACGTCCAGTTCGACGGCGTTGAGCTTGCCGCTGCGGACCAGGGCGAGGATGCCGCCGCGCAGGGTGTCGTCGCCCCAGCCGATGGCGGTGATGTGCGCGGCCCGGATCATGGGGCGGCGGCCCCGGGCGGAGACGGCCTTGGTGGTGGTGTTTCCGGCGCGGTCCACGGCCGTGACCGTGACGACGGGGGTGCCCTTGGGCACGGTGGCCGTGAAGGCGCCGGCCTTGTCGAGGGGGACCTTCTTGCCGTTGACGCTCACCTCGGCGTCGGTGGAGGCCGTGCCGCTGATGGTGACGGGGGCGGCCGCGTTCTTGACCGCGGGGTCGGCCACCTTCAGCTCGGGCGATGTGGTGTCCACGCTGAAGCCCACGACCTGGCGGCGCGAGGCGAAGGGGAGGCTGCTGTCGCCCGCCACCACCAGGGTGTGCCGGCCCTCCTTGAGGACCGGGAGGGCGAGCTTGAGGCGGGCGCCCTCCGCGGCGAAGGGGACGGCCGCGCCGTCCAGGGTGGCGTGCAGCCCCTTCCCGCCGGCCGGCGCTCCGGCGGCCAGGTAGGCGCTGACCTGTGAGGCCGCGCGGCCGCCGAGCACGGCGCCGTCGCTGACCCCCTCGATGCCCGGCCCCGGTGCGAGGAGCGTCCAGGCCCCTATGCCGGCCCCGGCGAGCGCGAGCGCCCCGGTCGTGGCAATGAGGGCGCCCCGGCGGGCGGGACGGCGGCGGGTGGAGGGGCCTGAGTACGGTATGCGGGTGCGGGACATCGTGGGGTCCTTCGTGCCGTGCGCGGGGGTGCGGGCCGGATGTTGACTCCATTCATTTCCGTCCCGTGGGCCGGTCGGCCCCTTCCGGCGACATTTCATTCGAACGGCCGCGCGCGGCCCCGGCGTGGCGGCTACGCCATGCAGGGGACCGTGCGGTAGGCGGGCTCCCGGCGCCGGTAGGTATCAGGTGACACCTTCACCGTGGAGAGGCCCCCCCGATGCGCCACCCCCTCGTCCCGCTCGGCGCCCTGGCGGGCGCCGCCGCGCTGCTCGCCGCCGGCTGTGCGCCGGGCCCGGCACCCGTCACCGGGCAGCCCCGGGCCGCCGCCTCGCCGGCGGCGGCCGCCCCCGTCGTCGCGAAGGACCCGGCGCAGGTCGGCGCCAACGAACTCGGCCAGGTGCCGGTGCTGATGTACCACCAGCTCACGGAGAAGCCGGCCAGTGTCTACGACCGGACCCCGGCCGACTTCCGGGCCGAGCTGGAGCGCCTGGCGCGGGAGGGCTACGTGCCGGTGACGGCACGGGACTTCCAGACGGGCCGGATCGACATCCCGGCCGGCGCGCACCCGGTGGTCCTCACCTTCGACGACTCGACCAACAGCCAGGTCCGGCTGGGCGCGGACGGCGCGCCGGCGCCGGACACCGCCCTCGCCATCCTGGAGCAGACGGCGAAGGAGCACCCGGCCTTCAAGCCGGCGGCGACCTTCTTCGTCAACGCGGACGGCTTCTCGGCCACCGGCTCCGCCAAGGCCCTGACCTGGCTGAAGGAGCACGGGTACGAGGTCGCCAACCACACCGGCCGGCACGAGAACCTGCGCACCCTGGACCAGGCGGGCGCGGCCCGCGCCATCTCGGCCGGCCAGCAGGCCATCGAGAAGGCGGCGCCGGGGACGCGGGTGACCTCGCTGGCGCTGCCCTTCGGCGCCATGCCCGAGCCCGCCGGGGTGGCCGTGCGGGGTACGGGCTACCGCTACGACGGGGTGTACCTGGTGGGCGCCAACCCGTCGGTCTCGCCGTTCGCGCGGTCCTTCACCCCCGGTGCGATCCCCCGGATCCGCTCGGCGGGCCCGAAGGACGAGGACGCCGAGTTCGGCTCCTCGCGCTGGCTGGACAAGCTCGCCGCCGGGAAGAACCGGTACGTCTCGGACGGGAATCCCGAGACCGTCGCCTTCCCGCGCGCCCTGGCCGGCGAGCTGGCGCCGGCCTTCGCGAAGCGGGCCCGGCCGTACTGAGCCGCCGGCGCGGCGGGCCGCCCGCCCGGCCCGGCCGCTCACGTCAGGACACGAGGGGGCCCTCCTCCGCCTCGGTCAGCCTGACCGTGCACAGCCCGCCCCGCTCGGCCTTCACCTCCGTCACCTTCAGCCGGGTGCCCGGCGCGAGGATGTACTCCTCCTCCCCGGTGAAGGCCGAGAAGCGGCGGATCCCGACCGCCCGGGAGGGCGTCACCTCGAACAGCGTGCGCTTGCCCCGGCTGCCCAGGAAGGAACGCGCCACGCTCAGCTCGGAGGTGCACGAGGACACGCCCCACCAGGTCACCGTCCCCCCGACCGGGTACTGCGCCCGCAGGTCAAGGGAGACCCCGCGCCACAGCGGCTCGGTGCGGGCGGGCAGCTGCGAGACCGCCGAGAACAGCAGCCGCAGGTAGGGGAGGTAGGGCACGACCCGGGACCGGTCCGGGGAGCGCAGGACGGCGTTGATCTCGCGGTAGAAGGCGGACTCACAGGTGTACAGGTAGAGGGCGGCGATCGCGTCGGCGGAGAGCCGGCCCGCGGCGGCCGTCTCGTCCGCGCGCCGCTTGCCGAACTCCACCGAGCGGTCGATGTGGCCGCCGAGCCCGGACAGCACCTCGGCGACCGGGGCGAGGGCTCCCCGGAAGTCCATCAGCGGGGTGTCGAACACCCCGGTGATCGCGGGCAGGACGAGGCCCTCGTCCTTGACGCCGGTGAGCCGCTCCAGGTACAGCTGGTGCAGTTCCATGGTCGACGCGATGAAGGCGCCCATCCGGGCCGCGACATCGCCGTCGCCTCCGCCGGCCGCGGCTCCGTCCCCCGCCTGGTTCCAGCCCTTGACGGGCAGCCAGTCGATCGGCTCGGCGCCCAGTGACGCCAGGGCGTCGTTCACCGTGGCGAAGTGGTCGCCCTCGCAGAAGATGTCGCCCTGGGCGGCCGGGTTGGCGTGGTCGATGTGCCGGACCTCGACGTCCGGGTACTTCTCCTGGAGGCGCAGGACGACCTTCTTCAGGCTGCGGGCGTGGGCCCCCCACCAGGCGAAGACGACGCTGCGGTCCTCCTCGTCGGCGTCCTGCTTGGCCTTGAGGATCTCCTCGACGATCCGCTCGGCGACGGGCCGCCAGAACGCGGTGTGCCGGTCGGGCCCCATGGCCCCGTCGGCGCTGGCGGTGAGCGCGGCGTTCAGCAGCAGCACGCCCTGCGTGAGCATCGCCTGGAACCACTCCGGCGGCTGGACCGTGTCCCGCTCCTTCAGCAGGGCCCGGACGTCGGCGATCGGCGTCTTCTTGACGATGCCGTACTTCCACATCGCGGCCGCCTTGATGATGCAGCGGATGCTGACCACCCGGCCGAACTGGCTGTCCTTCCAGTCGTTGAAGGTGTTGTCGAACATGGCTATGCCGGTGGCGCTCTCCGGCCGCGGATACGGGTTCTGGCCGAAGACGACGACCTTCCACTTGTGCGGCGGGTTCGGCTTGAGGGCCTGGAAGGTCAGCTCGCGCACCGGGACGACCTCGGGACTGCGGCCGGGGCCGATGAACCGGGAGGCCTCCGGCTGCGCCTCGATGACGGGCTTCAGGAGCGGGAGCCAGGGCTCGCCGCCGCCCTCGAAGAGTCCGGTGAGGTTCAGCGGGTCGTTCGGGTCGTTCGGGTCGGGCTGGGCGGCCGGGGTGGTGACGGCGTCGTTCATGGGGGAAGGGCTCCCGGTCTTCGTGCTCGGAGGGTGGTGGGGTCCGGCGGGCCGACCGCCGGGCTGGGCGCCGTCAGCGGCGAAAGGGATGCCCTTTGGGTGGCACGATGCGCACCCGCTGCGCGGCCGGCGCGTCCTCGATGCCGTCGAGCTGTGCGGTGATCACGGCGCGCAGCTCGTCGTCGTCCTCGAACCAGTGGTCGTGGAAGAGGGTGTAGCCGGTCCACATGAGGTTGGCGCAGACGCGGGCGGGGACGCGGCCGGTCTGCGCGCCCATCCCGACCAGCGCCACCGAGCGGATGCTGCCCGGGGCCTTCCGGTTCTGCCGGTGGACGGCCTGGAAGGCGGCGGCGCACGCCAGGGCCACGTTCAGCGTGTCCTTCACGTTCTGCGCGGACTGCACCATGGTCGGCGTCGATATCAGGTACCGGGGTACGGTCGCGCCCGAGGGGACGCAGACCGCGCTGCCCACCGGGAGCGTTCCGGCGAACCGGTCGCGGATCGCCCGCCGCACGCGCAGCTGGATGCCGGCGCCGAGGTGCCGCTTGATGGCGGCGTCGACGCCGCCGTCCATCCGGCCCTGGGAGTTGGTCGGGGTGACCCAGGCGTCGACGTCCTCGTCGAGGATCGAGCCCTTGCGGATCTCGATGCCGGGGGTGTCCGCGAAGGCCGCCCGCCAGGCCTGCACCACCCGCTCGTTGACATCGGTCAGCACGACCCTCAGCACGGGCTGCACACGGTTCTCGGTCATCGTCCACTCCAGTCGGGAAACGGCCCTTCCAACACCTCCGACGCTAACGGCGACCACTGACAACGCGGCTCCGGCGGGGATCGCCTGACCTGCCGTCACGGTGTGCGGGCGGCGGCCCGGCCGCTTCGCCCGTCCGGGTGGCGGCCGCCCGGACCGGGCGCCGCCCTGCGCCGTCCGGCGCGGCCGGGCGGGGATGATGCGCGCACGGGGCACGCCCGACGGAGCGAGAGGAGTCCCGGATGCCGGAGCAGGCGGGGAAGCCGGTGGCGGAACTGGACGCGCGGTACAGCTCGCCCGGGGCCGCGGCGACGCCGTGGGCGGAGGCCGCCGCGCAGCTGGAGGGGGCCGAGATCTTCTGGCTGACGACGGTGCGCCCGGACGGACGGCCGCACGTCACCCCGCTGCTGGCGGTCTGGGACGGCGGGGCGCTGCACTTCGCCACCGGCCCCGAGGAGCGCAAGGGCCTCAACCTCGCCGTGAACCCGCAGGTCGTCCTCACCACCGGCGACAACGCCTACGGCCGGGGCCTCGACGTGGTCGTGGAGGGCGAGGCGGTACGGGTCTCGGACGAGGGGCGGCTCGCGGAGCTGGCGGCGGCCTGGGAGGCCAAGTACGGGCCGGACTGGCACTTCGAGGTACGCGACGGGGCGTTCGACAGCGCCTCGGCCGCCGCCGCTCCCCCGCCGGCCGAGGGGGGCGAGGAGGCGGGCCGGGCGCTGGTCTTCGAGGTCGCGCCCCGCACGGTGTTCGGCTTCGGCCGGGGCGCGGAGTTCAGCCAGACCCGCTGGCGGTTCGGCGTATGAACCGGGGCGGGGCGGCCGGAGGGATCAGCTCCGCTGGAAGACCACCTCGGGGTCGGCGGCCGTGGGGCCGTCCAGGCGGGGTGCGGGCAGGCCCTTGAGGTGCCGGTCGAAGAAGTCGCCGGTGTAGGCGCGGGTGATCTGCTGCGAACGGGTGCCGGACAGCGGGGTCTCCGGGTGCGGGGCGCCGGCCTGGTCGGTGAGGACGGGCCAGTCGGTGAAGCCGGGGTGGCCCATGCCGGTGACGGTCAGCCAGCGCTTCCAGCCGTCCATCCGGGGCCAGGCGTCGGCCCAGCTGGTGTCCTCGAGGTCCGGCGGCAGCAGGGCGGGGTCGCCGCCGAGCAGCAGGAACGGCCGCCCGCCGAGGCCGGTTTCGGGCAGCGGGGCGAAGAAGGTCCCGTCCAGGTTCACTCCGGCGGCCACGCGCGGGTCGGCGGCCATGGCCGCGGCGGCGGACGCGCCGCCGATGGAGTGGCCCGCCATGCCGATGTGGCGGGTGTCGATCAGCCGGGCGTGGCGCCAGGCGGGGCGGTCCCCGGTGAGCCGGTCCAGCAGGAACGTCACGTCGCGGGCGCGGGCGTCGGAGACCCGGCTGAGCGCGTGGTCGGGGAAGACCTGCTCGCAGGCGGTGCAGCCGAGCAGCCGGCCGCCGGGGAAGGTCGTGCCGTCGGACTCGTAGGCGTGGTCGAGCGCGGCGACGACGTAGCCGCGTGAGGTCAGGTCCTCCGCGAGCACGGTGAGCGAGGAGCGCGGCAGGGTGAATCCGGGCGAGAGGACGATCAGGGGGTAGCGGCCGTGTCCGGTGCGCGGCAGGGCGCCCTCGCGGGCGTTCGTGCGGACGGCGGCGATCTGTTCGGGGGTGGCGTACCGGGCGAGGTCGCCGCGGTCGGTGAGCAGGGCGCGGGCCTCGGCGGCGGTCGCGTACGGGGCGGGGGCGCCGGTGTGGGCGACGGCGGGGTAGTAGAGGGACACCATGAGTTCGCGGTCGGCGGCCGGGACCCAGGGGTCCTTGCGGGTGCCGTCGACGAGGTGGAGGGTGTCGCGGCCGACGGCGAAGGGGCCGGTGGGGCGGGGCAGTTCCAGCCGGGAGGCTCCGGCGGGGGCGTCCGTCCGGCCGGCGGCGGCCGCGGTGGGGGCGGCGGCCGCGGCCGCCCCGGTCGCCGGTCCGGCGGCCAGCAGGATCCCTGCCGCGGCGGCTGCGGCGGCCCTACGGATGATCTTGTCCATGCCCGCACCCTAAGCGACATTAGGCAAGCCTCACCTAACTAACCCTGGAATGGCCGGAACCAGCCGTTTCCCCCGCCTTCCAGCGGTGCGCCGCCGCCGGAACGGGTCCGGCCGCCACACTGGCCTCGTGAAGGTAGCCATCATGACGGCGGGTTCGCGCGGCGACGTCGCGCCGTACACGGGCCTGGCGGCCGGGCTGGTCCGCGCCGGACACGAGGTCACCCTGGTGGCCCACGCCGTGTTCGCCCCGCTCGTGGCCGGCTCCGGGGTGCGGTTCCGCGCCGCCGCCGGCGATCCGGAGGCCGAGTTGCACTCGGCGCGCGGCCGGGGCCTGCACCGCAGCCGGACGGGGGCCGTGAGACTGCTGCGGGCCGTGGCGCTGGCGCGCAGGATCGCACCCGAGATGACGCCCACGCTGGTCCGCGCGGCGCGCGAGGCGGACGTCGTACTGGCCGCCGGAACCGTCGCACCGCTCGCCCACGCCATCGCGGAGGGCCTCGGCCGGCCCAGCATGGGCCTCTTCCTCCAACCCCTGCACGGAACCCGCGCGTTCCCGCCGCCGATGCTCGGCACCCGTTCCCTGGGACCGCTGGGCAACCGGATCGGCGGTGACGCCGTCACCGCCGCCGTCGACCACGTCTTCACCCGGGCCGCCCGCACCCTGGCCGCCGAGCACGGGCTCCCGGCGCGCGGCCTGTCAGCCGCCCGCCGCGCCCGCGAGCGGCAGGGCTGGCCCGTCTGGCACGGCTTCAGCGAACTGGTGGTCCCCAGGCCCCGCGACTGGCGCCCCGGACTGGAGGTCTGCGGATACTGGTGGCCCCACGAGGCAAGCGGGCGGCTCCCCGGGGAACTGGAGGAGTTCCTCGACGCCGGGCCCGCCCCCGTCTACGTGGGCCTCGGCAGCGCCACCACACCCGACCCCCGGCGGGTCAGCGCCCACGTGGTCGCCGCCCTGCGGGCCGCCGGGCTGCGCGGGGTGATCCAGCGGGGCTGGGCGGGGCTCGCCGCCACCGGCCGGGACGACGTGATCACCATCGGCGAGGTCCCGCACTCCCTGCTCTTCCCCCGCATGGCGGCCGTCGTCCACCACGCCGGGGCCGGCACGACCGCCGCGGCCCTGCGCGCGGGCGTGCCCTGCGTGCCCGTACCCGTCCAGTTCGACGCCCACTTCTGGGCCGCGCGCCTGGTGGCGCTCGGCACCGCCCCCGAGGCGGTGCCCCTGCGCCGCCTCGACTCCGCCACGCTCGGCTCCGCCCTCCGCCGCGCCGTCACCGACCCCTCCCACCGCGAGCGGGCCCGGCACCTCGCGGACCGGCTGGCGGCGGAGGACGGCGTCGCCCGCGTCGCCGCCTCGCTCGACGGCCTGGCCGGACGCTGACTCGCGCGCCCCGGCCCCGGTGGTGCGGTCTGCGCCAATCCGGGGTGCTCCGCCGGACAGACCGCGGGGCCGGGGCATGGATCCGGTGGCGGCGGACCAGGAGACGATCAGACCGGACGTCCGTACGCCGGCCCAGGCCCAGGGAGAAACCGATGCTCATGTCGACGACGGCGCGGCTGGCCGTGACCGTGGCGGCCACGACCGTGTTCGCGACGACCTCGCCCCTCGCCGCCGGCGCCGCGACCGGGTCCCGGGAGCCCAAGGCACCACGTGAGTTCGTCGCGCTGGACTCCGTCGACCCCACGATCCTCCAGGAGATGCGCTACCCGACCGCGCACAACTTCGTCGGCGAGCGGATCGACGGCTACCGGCAGCCCGTCTGCATCCTGACGCGGCCCGCGGCCGAGGCCCTGCACCGGGCCCAGAGCCGCCTCCTCCTCCAGGGCTACACGCTCAAGGTGTACGACTGCTACCGGCCCCAGCGGGCCGTCGACCACTTCGTACGGTGGGCGAAGGACCTGGCCGACGAGCGGAAGAAGGCGGAGTTCTATCCGCGGGTCGACAAGTCACGTCTGTTCGAGGACGGTTACATCGCCGCGAAGTCCGGCCACAGCAGGGGAAGCACCATGGACCTCACCATCGTCCGGCTCCCGGCGCTCCCCGCTCCCCGGCCGGAGCCGGGGCGGGAGTCCGTACCCTGCTACGCGCCGCAGGCCCAGCGCTACCCGGACAACTCCGTGGACATGGGTACCGGCTTCGACTGCTTCGACACCCTCTCGCACACCGACGACCCGCGCGTCCAGGGAGCGCAGCGGGCGAACCGCCGGCTGCTGAACTCGGCGCTGAGCGCGGAGGGCTTCGTCAACCTGCCCGAGGAGTGGTGGCACTTCACGTACAAGCCCGAGCTCTTCCCGGACACCTACTTCGACTTCCCCGTCTCCCGCCGGTCGGTCGCCGGGCACCGGCCCTGAGGGGCCGGATCCGCTCAGGCGGGTTCGGCTGAGGCGGGTTCGGCTGAGGCGGGTTCGGCGGTCCACGGCCAGGCGGCCGCGCCGCCCGCCTCCAGGAGGGACACCATCCGGAACGCGGCGTCCGTCAGGCCTCCACACGTGTAACGGCGGGGTCCTGACGGGCCGTGCGCCGGTTCGTATCCCGCCAGGTTCCACGTGTAGACCGGAATGTCGGCCGGGACCGGTTCCAGCGCCCCGCCCGGGCCCGGCCGGTGGTGGGCGGTCTGCTCGTCGGTGACGATCAGGACCCGGTCGTGCCCCCGGTAGCGGGCGCGCAGCGCCGCCGTGGTGTTGGTGCCGCCGAGGGCGCTGAAGCGTCCCAGCACGTCGAGCACCGGCTCCCCCGCCCGGAACGGGACCACCGCGCTGTGCCAGCCGAACTGCACCAGGTCCGCCTGCTCCGCCCGCAGGGCCGTCGCGGCACCGAACACGGCGGCGGCGTCGGCCCGGGTCAGCGTGGACCGTTCGGAGACGGTGTCCCAGAACATGGAGTCGGAGCGGTCGACCAGGACCAGCGTCCGGCCGGGCAGGGCCGGTACGTTGGCCAGCGCGTGCCCCAGCGCCCGTTCCAGCGGAGCCGCCCAGCGGGGCGAGGGCGCGTGGCGGTGGGCGGCGAGGTAGCGGAAGGGGAACTGCCGGGAGCGGGCGACCTCGGACGGGTCCGAGATCCGGTCCGCGACCAGGGCGGCCACCTCGTCCGAGACTCCCGCCTCGTCGAAGTTCCGCAGGTTGCGCACGAGTGCCATCGGCCCCATCGAGGGGATCAGCGCCTCCCACACTGCGGCGTCCACCGGCCCTTGGAGCCAGCCCGCCACCGCCTCCCAGGTCATCCCGGCCGCGGCCAGCCGCTCGGCGGCGTCCGGTCCGGTGACCACGGCCCGCCGCTCCTCCACGGGCAGCTCCGCCAGCTCCCGGTGCGCGTTCAACACCGAGTCGTGGAACGGCGGCTGCGCCCGCTCGGGGTGGTGACGGCGGTCCAGGGCATACCGGAAGAGCCCGCCCTGCCAGGGCTTGCCGGGATCCGGGGAGGCGTGCACCAGGTTGAGCACGTCGCCGAAGCGGAAGTCCTTCGACGGGGTGTCGTACTTCAGCAGCGACCGCGAGGAGTACAGCCGGCGCACGGCGTCGGCGATGCCGCGCTTCACCGGCTGCGGCAGGGTGCGCCCGTACCGGCCGGTCCAGTGGGCGAGGAACTCCCCGGGCTCGTCGGCACGCTGGAGCACCGAGTCGACGACGGACCGGTTGGAGGGGCCGTCGGCCGCTCCGGCGGCGAGCCGGGCGCGGACGTACGCGGCGGCCCCCACCAGGGAGGCCGTCCGCATGTTCGCCTCAGTGCGCAGCCAGCGCAGCAGGCCGGCGGTCCAGACGGGGTCCTCGACGGCGAGGGCGGTCACGAGGCGGACGTAGCGCTCGTCGCGTTCCCACCCGCTCTCGTGGAAGGTCCGCTCCGAGACGAAGTTCCCGACCGCGAGGAGGAAGAGCTCCTCCCTGGGCTCCCGGGCGAAGGCCGGGCCGCCCGTGTGGGTGCGGGAGGGCCGCTGACGGCGGTGGTGTGCGCCCGGCGCGGGCGGATTGTGGGCGGCCGCCGCGATCTGCGGGGCCACGAGCATCTCGGACCATGTCTTCGAGACGCGCGGGGTGTGACGAGGCAGTGAATCCCCCAGGATCCGGCGAAAGGAGGGTCCCGGCCGCGGGGAGTTCCGGCGTCGGGACGGAGACGGGCCGCGGCCCCCGAGATCAGGAAGGCCGCGGCGTCACTTTGTTGTCTGAAGGAAGTAGCCGCAGCCGGGCGCATCGGGGGCGCGGTCCGCGGCGTCACCCTAGGCGGGCCGCGGTCGGACGCGCCAGCGAATTGTTTCCGCCTCGCCGGGCCGGTCTCACAGCAGGACGGTTTCACGTGCAACCTGCGCTATTTCAGCGGGAATTCGGCGATCTCCCCCTGCTACGGTGGCCCGATGTCATCGATCAAGCAGGTCCAGATCACCTTCGACTGCGCGGATCCCGAGCGCGTCGCCCGCTTCTGGTGCGAGGTGCTGGGGTACGTCGTCCCGCCGCCGCCGAAGGGCTTCGCCGACTGGGACGAGTTCAACCGGACGCTGCCGCCCGAGCGGCAGGGTTCCGCGTTCGCCTGCCAGGACCCCGCGGGCGTGGGGCCGCGCCTGTTCTTCCAGCGCGTGCCCGAAGGCAAGACCGTCAAGAACCGGCTGCACCTGGACGTGCGGATCGGCCCCGGGCTCGTCGGCGAGGAGCGCCTGGCCGCGCTCGAGGCCGAGTGCGCACGGCTGATCCCGCTCGGCGCTTCCCGGGTGGAACTGCTGCGCGCGGACGGCTTCAACGAGTCGTGCCTGGTGATGCGCGACGTCGAGGGCAACGAGTTCTGCCTCGACTGACAGTGATGATGTTCGTGGTGATGTTGCCGGTGGGTCTGACTCATCGACTGACTGACGCTTCGGCTGTCCTGTTTGGGATTTGTCGG
>NZ_JBFBGN010000120.1:0-21801 GCF_040684675.1 Streptomyces sp. NPDC089915
TGTGGCACCGGCTCGGAATTGCTTATGAATCAGCTGTGAATGCCGCCGCCCGCCGACGCCGAAGGCACCGCGGGCGCGGCCGCGCCGGGCACGGCCGGGGCCGCGCCGCCGGGCGCCGCCGACGCCGCCGTCCCCGGTGCCGCGGGGGTCGCCGCGCCTGGGGCCGCCGGGGCCGCCGCGCCCGGGACCGCGGGGGTCGCCGCCCCCGGGGTCGCGTGGCCGGCCGCACCCGGGGCCGCCGCGCCGGGTGACGGCGGGTCCGGTACGGGTGCCGCCGAGGCCATCCGCTCCGGTGTCCAGAACGCGGCGGCCTCCCGCGCGGTCCAGCGTCCGGTCGTGGCCTCGGCGCTCGCGGGTTCCAGGCCGGGCAGCGGCCCGCCCGGGAGCAGCAGGGCGGCGGTCGCCGCCGCCAGCGTGAAGGTGCGCAGCATCTCTCGTTCCTGTCCGTTCCTGTTCGTTGCGGTTCGCGACGGCCTGGACGGCCTAGACGGCCTGGGGGAAGCGCAGCAGCCGGTCCGGGTCGTAGGTGCGCCGGACCCGCTCCAGGCGGGGGAGGTTCGGCCCGTAGTAGGCCTCGCGCCAGCCGGTCAGCTTCGGGTCGGCGTAGTTCTGGTAGGCCCGGCCGCCCGCCCACGGCCGCAGCGCGCGCCAGAGGCCGTCCAGCCAGTCCTGGTGCCGGGCCGTCTCGGCGGCGGTCGCGGACGGCGGCCAGTACGCGAGGTACTGGGCCAGGAAGGCGCTGTCGCGGTGGACGAAGGCGGTCGCGCCGGCCGGCACCCGGTTCACGGCCCCGCCGCACACCCCGTCGAACTGGACCACGCCCAGCCCGCCCGGCGGCGCCGTCCGCCCGTACCGGCCGAGGGCGTCCAGGACGGCGCCGACCGCCGCCTCCGGCAGCCCGGGCCCGCCCCAGAAGTCGGAGCGGGCCGCGTACGAGTCCCGGCCCAGCAGGCCCCGCGGGTCCCGGCCGGGCAGCCGCCCCGGCAGCCGGCAGCGTTCCGGGCCGCCGTCGGGGCAGCCCGCCATGGCCCGTACGGTGTCCCCGTAACCGCGCACGGTGGTCCAGGAGTCCCGGGGCTCGCGCCCCACCAGGCCGGTCAGCCGGGTCAGTTCCCGTTCCAGCTCCGCGCGGCCGTCGAGGCACACCGCCCGGACGGCCAGGGCGGCGGCGGACCCGCTCTCCACGGTGAACTCGGCCTGGCTCCAGAACGGGTCCGCCAGTCCGCCCAGCCAGCGCTGCCAGCCGCGCACCACCGCGGCCGAATCCGCCCCGGGCCAGTGCAGTTCGGCGAAGGCGGCGTCGCCGACCGGATGGGTGCGCAGCCGGAATTCGGTGACCACACCGAAGTTGCCGCCCCCGCCGCCGCGCAGCGCCCAGAACAGCTCCGGGTCCCGGTCGGGGCCGGCCTCCCGGACCACCCCGTCCGGGGTGACCACCCGGGCGCCGGCCAGCCGGTCGGAGGTGGTGCCGTGGGCCCGGGAGGCGATCCCGAGGCCGCCGCCGAGGGTGAGTCCCGCGATGCCGACGGAGGGGCACAGCCCGGCGGGGACGCCCAGGCCGCGCGCCGCCAGGGCGGCGTGCACGTCGGCCAGCCGGGCGCCGGCGCCGACGTGCGCCTCGTCGCCCTCGACCGTCACCCCGGCCATGGCGCCGACGTCGATCACGAGCCCGGCCCCCACCGTCGACCAGCCCGCGTAGCCGTGCCCGCCGCCGCGCGGCACCACGGGGGCGGCCGAGCGGCGCGCGAAGTCCAGGCAGACGGCCACGTCCGCGGGGTGCGCGGGATAGGCCACGGCCCCGGGGGCGACGGTGTCGTAACGGGGCTGGAACAGCTGCCGGGCCTCGGCGTAGTCGGCGTCCCCCGGAAGCACCACCCGCCCGTCCACCGCCCGGGCCAGCGCCGCGAAGTCCGGCCCGGCGGAGGTCCGGGCGCCGGCCCGCGGGGCCCGCGGGCGCCCGGCGGCGGCCGACGGACCCGCCCCGGCGGCGCCGAGCAGGGCGGCGGCCCCGCCCGCGAGGACCCGGCGGCGAGGAATCTTCATACTTCCTTCCTGCCACCGCCCGCCCCGATCGGTACGAAGGCGGGCCCGGCGGGGCCCGGTTGTCCCCCGAACGGAGGACACTCCGGGCCGACAACCCGACGGGTGTCACCCCGTCAGCCCCCTTGCGCAAGCGCTCCCGTGGCCCGCACCACCGCGAAGGTCCGCCGTCACCCGGGACGGTGTCGCACCGTCAGCACGCGTAGGGCCGCCGGGGCCCCGCCTCAGTGCGCGGCGAACGGGCTGGGCAGGCTCGTCCACTGGTCCCCGGGCACGCCGGGGCTCAGCCGCATCAGGGTGAGTGCCTTCACCGGCAGCGGCCCCCGCAGCACCTCGGAGTCGGCGGTCGGCGCGAGTCCGTCCAGGCCCGCCGCCAGCGCCTCCGCGAAGGCCTGCCGCGAACCCGCCGTCGCGGCCAGCGCCCCGGCCGCCAGGGAGCCGAACATCTTGCGCCGCAGCACCGTCTCGTCGTCCGTCACCAGCCGGCCGGACAGCGGCGGCACGGGCAGACCGTGCCGGGCCAGCCGGGCCGGGCTGATCCGGATGTCCGCCAGGTCCCGGTAGACCAGCCGCAGCGGGGTGCCGTCGGCCGCCAGGACCACGAGGAGGTTCTGCCCGTGTGCCTCCAGCGCCACCCCGAGGTCCAGCACCCGCAGGCACACCGACAGCGCCAGCCGGGCGAACCGCGCCTGCCAGCCGGCCGACCGGGCCAGCTCGGTCCCCGCCAGCGCCGCCACCGGCACGACCCGCTCCCCGGCCCGCGCGTACGCCTCCGGGGGCTCGCGGAGCACGGCCGCCAGGTCCGGGCTGTAGGCGGTGGCCGCGCCCAGGGTGCGGGTGATGTGCAGGCGGCCGTCGAGCCGCTCGGCGAGCGCGTGCGCGAACTCCGAGACCACGGCGGCCGTCTCGACGGAGTAGGCGGAGATGTCCCGCACCGAGGAGGTCAGCCGGGTGCTCAGGGCCGTCTTCACGTGCGCGCCCCCGTCCGACGGCGCGAGCGTGCGCAGCGCCATCAGCGGGTGCGCCGCCGGCCCCGGCAGCACCTCCTCGCCCTTGAGGACGTGCTCGGCCTGCCACGGGTGCACCGGGACCAGGATCCGGCCGCCGTCGCGCAGGTGCTCGGGCCACTCCCCGGAGACCAGGCACTCCCGGGCCCGCACGGGGACCAGCCCGAGCTCCACCAGCGGCCCGTGCTCGGGCGCGTACGCCAGCTGCTCGGCCACCGAGAAGCCCGGGCGGGAACGGCAGTTGGGGTGGTACGGGTGCCCGTCGACCACCCGCTGCTCCCACTCCCAGGTGGTGCGCGGCGCGGCCCGTTCCCCGGCCGGCTGTCCGGCGCGGGACAGGGCCAGGGAGGCGGTGCTGTCGTCCAGTTCGGCGGCGAAGGAGGCGAAGGCGGCCCCGAGGGAGCCGGCCGCGCCGTGCGGCACCCGCAGCGCCTCGACGAGCCGGGCCGCCTGCCGGTACGCCCGGCCGTCGAGGCGCACCTCGGTGACGCGGTCGCCGGTCGCGTACGGGTCCGGGGCGGGCCCCTCCAGGCGCCCGCCCCCGGCCAGCAGCAGCGTGAGCGAGTCCGGCCCCCGCTCCCGGCCCGTCACCCAGGGCAGCGGTTCGTGGGCCAGTGCCCGCCAGAGCCGGGTCAGCACGGCGGCGCGCGCGCCCTCCAGGGCGGCCTCGTACGCGGACCCGAGCCCGGGCCGTACGCCGGCCAGCGCGGCGGAGAGGGCCTCCTCGGCGGGGCCCGCCGGGGCGGGGCCGGGGTCGGGCGGGGAATCGTGCGTGCTGCGGTCCAGGGTCCCGTTCCTTTCGGATCGCTCTCGACTCGGGGATCTACCCGATGATCAAGTCATCATCCCGGATACTGAAGATCACGGCCGGTGGTCCCCTCCGCGGACCCCGGCGCACCGCAGCCCCGACGCTCCGAAGCCCCGAATGGATCCAGTGGACCTCAACGCCGCCGCCGACGCCTACGCCGCCGCCCCGCTCCTGAACTGCCTGCTGCGGGAGGTGGCCGACGCCGAGGGCGGGGGCGTCCACCGGCTGCGGGCCAGCGGCCGGCTCCTGCGGGTCGCCGGCGGCCGCCGGCCCGCGGACCCCGAGCTGCGCACCGCGGACGGCTGGCGGCCGCTCGGCCACGCCGAACTGGTCGGGCTGGTCTGCGACGAGCTGCTCCGGCACACCGGGGTCTCCAACGACGAGCTGCCGGGGGAGATGGCCGACAGCCGCGACACCGTCGCCGCGCTGCTGGCCGCGCGGGCCGCCGCGGCGCCGCCCGAGGACCGCTACGTCCACTCCGAGCAGGCCCTCCTCATGGGCCATCCGCACCATCCCGCGCCCAAGACCCGCGGCGGCGGCCCGGCGGCGAGCTGGCTGCCGTACGCCCCCGAGGCGCACGCGAGCTTCCCGCTGGTGATGCTGGGGCTGCGCGAGGACCAGCTCGTCGAGGAGGGCGGACCGGCCGCCGCCGAGGCGGTCGACGCCCTGGCCGGGATCCTCGACGGCCCCCGTCCGCCGGCCGGCTACCGGGCGCTGCCCGCGCACCCCTGGCAGCTGGACCTGGTCGCCGGTCGGCCGGAGGTGCGCGAGGCCTTCGCCGACGGGCGCCTGCTGCGGCTCGGGCCGACCCGGCTGCCGGTGTGGCCCACCGCCTCGATCCGCACCGTGCACGCGCCCGGCCCGGACGGCGACCTGTTCGCGAAGTTCAGCCTCGACGTCCGCATCACCAACGACGTGCGCCGCCTGTGGCGCCACGACCTGCTGGGGCTGCGCCGCACCGACGCCGCCGTCGAGGAGGGCTTCGCCGACCTGCGCCGCCGCACCGGGGCGAGCGCGGTGTGGCTGTGCGACCGCGGCTACCGCACCGCCTCCTTCGCCTTCGAGGAGCTCGCCGTCCTGGTCCGCGACGGGCTGCGCGGGCGGGTGCTCCCCGGGGCGGCGGCGCTGCTGTGCGCCGCGCTCGCCGAGGGGTTCCCCGGCAGCCCGCTGGAGGGCGCGTCCGACCCCGTGGCGTGGTGGCGGGCCTACCTGCGCCACGTCGTGCCTCCGGTGCTGGACCTGTTCGCGCGGCACGGGATCGTCCTGGAGGCCCACCTCCAGAACTGCCTGGTCGCCGTCGACGGCCGGGGGATGCCCGTGCAGGCCCTCTTCCGCGACGCGGAGGGGGTCAAACTCCCGCAGGACATGCCGCGCGCGGCGGCCTGGGAGCGGCTCGTGTACTGCCTGGTCGTCAACCACCTGGCGGAGGTGGCCGGAGCGCTGGCCGAACACCGTCCGGAGCTGGCCGGCCTGGTGTGGCCGGCGGTCCGCGAGGAGTTCCTGCGCTACGACGCCGAGCACGGCCTGCCCGAGATCGCGCCGCTCCTCGAAGCCCCCGCCCTTCCGGCCAAGACGAACCTGCTGCTGCGGTGGACCCGCGCGGACGGCGCCGACGCGCGCTACCTGGAGCTGCCCAATCCGCTGCGCCGCTGACGGGGGAGGGCGGGCCGGTGCCGGATTCGGCCAAGGTGGCGCCGGCGGCGGGGATCTCCGTACCGAAAGGTATAGACCAATGCTAGGTTGGTCGGGCAGACCGCGCAGTCCTTGACCACCCGTCAGAGGAGAAGCCATGCCCTCCCCTTCGCGGGGCGGCGGCCCGGCCGCCATGCCCAAGTACCAGCGCATCGCCGCAGCGCTGCGGGACGAACTCGACCACGCCGCCCTGACCGCCGGAGGCAGACTGCCCTCCGAGCGCACCCTCGCCGCCCGCTACGAGGTCAACCGGCAGACCGTCCGCGCCGCCCTCCAGGAGCTGCGCGCCGACGGACTGGTCGTCACCGGCCGCCGGGGCACCCGGGCCGCCCCGGCGCAGCCGTTCCGGGCCGCCGGCCGGACGGACGGGCGGGGGCCCGCCGCCGTGCGGCCCCAGGGCCCGGCCCGCCCGGCGGCGGTCCGGCTCGCCCTGGTCACCGTGCCGCCCCCGCTCGCGGCACTGCTCGGCATGGGCGGCGGGGAGCGCACCCTGGTCCACCACCATCGCGTGCACGGCTCCGACGGGCGCACCCTCCAGCACACCGTGACCTACCTCTGCCCGCGCACCGTCGCCCGCACCCCGGAACTCGCGGCCTACCTGGAACGCCCGGCCGCCGCCAGGGAGGAGGAGCTGCGGCCGCTGCACCGCTGGCTGGAGCGGGCCACCGCCCGGGGCCGCACCGCCGAGACCATCACGATGACCCGCACCACCCACCCCGCCGCCGCGTCCCCCGCCTGCGGGCTCTCGGTACGCCGCACCGTGCACGACGCCGCCGGCCGGCTGCTCGCCGTCACGGACCTGGCGTTCCCCGGCTGGGACCGGGTCACCTTCCACCGGGAGCCCGAGGCCATCGCCTTCCGCGTCAGCTGACGCCGCGCCGGCAGGGGGTCCGGCCGGGGACACCGGTCGTCAGCCGACCGGCACCCGCCCGGGCTCCGGCCGCACCGGCTCCCCGCCCGCCGCCTCGGCGCGCGGCCGCACCGGCCACCACAGGGAACGGCCCAGCAGCGCGGCCAGGGCCGGGACCAGGACCACCGACAGGACGAACGCCGACAGCAGGATGCCCACCGCCGTCGCGAACCCGGTCTGCTGCAGGCCCGGCTGCGGGCTGACCGCCAGACTGCCGAAGGAGGCGGCCAGGACCAGGCCCGCGGTGGCGATCGCCGGAGCGGTGTGCCGGACGGCCCGGGCCACCGCCGCCCGCGCCGGACCGGGACGTTCCATCTCCTCCCGGATCCGGTCGCAGATCAGGATGTTGTAGTCGGTGCCGAGGGCCACCACGAACAGGAACAGCACCAGCGGCAGCGTGAAGTCCACCCCCGGCCGTCCCAGCGCGTGCTGGAACACCAGCGCCGCCGCGCCCAGCGTGGCCGTGAACCCGAGCCCCACGGCCACCATCAGCACCACCGGCGCCAGTAGGCTGCGCAGCAGCACCAGCAGGATCAGCGCGATCAGCACCGCCGCCACCGGGAAGATCACCTTCAGGTCCTCGCCGACCGCCACCGCGATGTCGGCGAACACCGCCGCCGTACCCCCGACGTGCGCCTCGGTTCCGGCCGGCACGTGCGCCCGTACGGCCTCCCGCACCGGACCGGACACCAGGTCGCGGGCCTGCTGCCCGCCCGGTTCGGCCGTCAGCAGCAGGTCGATGCGGGCGGCGCCGCGGTCCGCGCTGAGCACCGCCGGGGTCACCTGCCCCACCCCGGGCACGCGGGCCAGCGCGCCCGCCAGCCCCGCCACCCGCTCGGCGGTCACCGGGTGTCCGTCCGTGGCCTTCACGAACACGGTCGCCGGATCCGAGACCCCGGCCGGCATCGAGCGGGCGATCTCCTCCGCCGTCGCCACGGCGGCCGTCCGCTCACCGCCCGCGCCGCCCTGCCCGTAGTCCATCCGCACCCCGGCGGCCCCGGCCGTCAGCGCCCCGAGGAGCAGCACCGCGCCCACCGCGAGGGCGGCCGGACGCCGGGCGACCAGCTCACCGAGCCGCCCCGCCGCACCCGCGCGGGGAGCCCGCCGCAGCGACCGCGAGGGCCAGAACATCCGTCGGCCCGTCACCGCCAGCAGTGCCGGCATCAGCGTCAGGCTGCCCAGCAGCATCACCAGCACCGCCACCGCGATCGCCGGACCCAGCACCCGGAACTGCCCGAAGGAGGCGATCCCCAGCGTGGCGAACGCGGCGACGATCGTCAGCGCCGCCGAGGTGACCGCCGTCCCCACCCGGCCCGCCACCTCGGCCGCCGCCTCCCGGCCCGACTGCCCGGGATGGGCGCGCAGCTGCTCGCGGAAGCGGAACAGCAGGAAGAGGAAGTAGTCGATCCCGATCCCGATCAGCACCACGTTGATCAGCCCGGGCGTGGACGGGGCCAGGTCGATCCCGGTCAGCAGCGCCGCGCCGACCACCGCGCCCGCCGCCGCCCCGCCGACGATCGTCACCGTCACCAGCGGCAGCAGGGCCGCCGCCAGACTGCGGAACACCAGGACGTGGAGCAGCACGATCAGCCCGGTCATCGCGAGCCCGACGGCCATCGTCCGGGTCTCCTCGGCGTCCACGGTGTCCACCGTCGTGGCCAGCCCGCCCGTGAACCCGGTCCGCATCCCCGCCTCCGCGAAGGCGGCGCGCGCCTGTTCCCGGAAGGCCCGGTAGGTGCCGTGCATCCCGGGGTCCTGCGGATTGCCCGTCAGCTCCACCGGGACCAGCCGGAAGGCCCGGTCCGTAGCGGTCGCCCCCGCCCCGATCCGGGGCACCTGGGAGTGGTCCTGCACCAGCGGCGGATCGTCCTTCGTGCGCGGCATGACCACCCGCTGCCGGCCCAGCCGTCCGGCCACCTCGCCGATCCGCCGCTCGTCGTCGGCCGTCAGCGCGGCCCCGTCCGTACGGGCCACGAGCACGGTCAGCGGGTCGGCGTCCGGCCGCACCCCGAAGTCCCGCTCGGCGATCCGCAGCGCGGCCGCCGAATCGTAGCTCTCCGGCAGGAAACCGGCGTTGCCGGACTGGGTCGCCCGGTGCACGAAGGCCTGGCCCAGGATCGCCAGCGCGATCCCCACCACCGCCCAGACGGCGATCACCTTCCACGCGTGTCTCGTCGAACATGCCGTCAGGGCGCGGATCACTTCTCTCCTCCGGTCTCTGCGAAGTCCACCGCCGGCCCGATCACCGGCGGGTCTCCAGACCATCAGCCGCCCGGACACCGCGCGTCGGGGCGGGGGAGGATCCGCCCCCCGGGACCCCGGTCCGGGCCGGGACCCGGACCGGGACCGGAGTCCTGGTCCGGTCCCCGACCCGAGGCCGGTGCCCCCGACCAGCGGGTCTTGCCAGAATGGAGCTTCGCGGGGAGGCCGCGCGCCGCCCCGGACAGGCCGGGCGGGAGCGGCCCGCGGAGGAGGCGGGAACCGATGGGCACGCGCGCCGAGCGCCTGGAGTGGACGCGGGGCGACGGACTGGTGGCGGTGGGGGCGGCGGCCACCGACCTGACCGGTCTGTCCCTCAGCGCAGCGGTGGACGGGACCCCCTTCACGCCCACCGCCGCGCTCGGACTGGTGCTCGCGGCCCTCACCCTGCTGTTCCGGCGCCACCACCCGGTCGTGGTGCTCGGCGCCGTACTCGCCCTGGGCGTCGTGGTGAACGTCGCCACCCCGGCGCCGCCGCACTTCGGCCTGGCCCTGACCGTCGCCCTCTTCACCGTGGCCCGGCGCTGCCGGCCCGCCGTGGTCGCCGCCGCCGGCCTGGCCGCCGTGCCGCTGGCCGCCGTCGGCCTGGCCGGCTCCCTGCTCCCCTCGGGGATGAACCTCCTCACCAACGCCGTCGCCGCCGCCCTGGTCGTCGGCGGCGCCGTCGCCGCCAACCGCTGGCAGCGGGAGACCGAGGCCAACCGGCGACTGCTCGCCGAACGGGCCGTGGCCGAGGAACGCCGCAGGATCGCCCGCGAGCTGCACGACATCGTCGCCCACCACATCACCACCATGCAGCTGATGGCCGGCGGCGCCCGCGTCAGCCTGGCGCACGACCCCGCGGCGGCCCGCGAGGCCCTGGTGGTCCTGGAGGACTCCGGCCGGATGGCCCTCGGCGAGATGCGCCAGCTCCTCGACGTCCTGCGGGCCGGGGAGGAGGCGGAGTCCGCCCCGCCCGCCCCGCAGCCCGGCACCGCCGACCTGGAGCGGATCGTCACCGAGTCCCGGCTGGCCGGCATGGACACCGAGTTCACCGTGCACGGCCCCGTCCGCGAGCTGCCGCCCACCGTCGCCCTGACCGTCTTCCGCGTCGTCCAGGAGGCCCTGACCAACGCCCGCAAGCACGCCGGGAACGCGAGCGCCCGGGTCCGGCTGACGTACCGGGCGCTGGAGGTCGCCGTCGAGGTGTGCGACGACGGCCCCGGCGGGGATCCGCCGCGCCGGGCTTCGCGGCAGCCCGGCCGGGGCGGGTACGGTCTGATCGGCATGCGCGAACGCGTCGCCCTGCACGGCGGCACCCTGGAGGCCGCCCCCCGTGCGGACGGCGGCTTCCGGGTCGCGGCCCGCCTCCCGGTCCCGGCCGCCGCCGGAGCCCCGGACGGGGCACGAGGAGAGGACGGCCCCCGATGATCCGGGTACTGATAGCCGACGACCAGCCGCTGGTGCGGCGCGGGCTCAGCCTGATCCTGGCCCCCCACCCCGATGTCGAGGTGGTCGGCGAGGCCGGTGACGGCGCCGAGGCCGTGGAACTCGCCCTGCGGCTGCACCCCGACGTCGTGGTCATGGACATCCGCATGCCGGTCCTCGACGGGGTCCGCGCCACCGGGGAACTCGCCACCGCCCGACCCGCCTCCCGGGTCCTGGCGCTGAGCACCTTCGACATGGACGAGTACGTGGTCGCCGCCCTGCGCGCCGGCGCCTACGGCTTCCTGCCCAAGGACGTCTCCCCGGAGGAGCTGATCGCCGCCGTCCGGACCGTCCACTCCGGCGAGGCCGCCGTCGCCCCCAGGCTGCTGACCCGGCTGATCTCCGCCTACGTGCGCGCCCCGGCCCCCCATCCCCGGCCCGCCCCGGCGGCCCCCGACGGGCTCACCCCGCGCGAGCTGGAGATCTGGCGGCTGCTCGCCGCCGGACTCGACAACGCCGCGATCGCCGCGGAACTGGACATCAGCGTCTCCACCGTCAAGAACCACCTCACCGGCGTCTTCGGCAAGCTCGGCGTCCGCGACCGGGCCCAGGCCGTGATCGCCGCGTACGAATCGGGCCTGGTGGAGGTGCGACGGAGGAGCGCTTGATCACCAACTGCCCGCAGACGGCCCGATTTCCCCGGGCGGGACGGCTCTGACCTGCCGGAACGCCGGACGATTCACCCGTGCGCAGGAGCCCCGCACATGGCACAGTGCCAGCAGCGCAACCTCCGGACCAGGGAGCCCCCATGCCTGACCCGCACACCCTGCCGCCGCTGCTGACGGCCGCGCCCGAGTGCCGGACCGAGCCGGGCCCGCTGCCCGACTGTCCCCGCTGCGCCGCCCCGCCCGAGCGGATCTCCTGGCGCCAGCGCCCGGGCGAGCCCGTGGTGCTGGTCTTCGACCCCTGCGGTCACCGCCACACCTCCCCGGCCCCGCCCCTCCTCGCCGTCACCGCGCCCGACCCGCTGCGCCGTTGAACGCGCCGGGAGGGGGTGCCCGGCGTCACCCCGGCCGCGCGTGACCTCGTATCCTGCACCGGAGCTCACCCCCGAGCAGCTTCGACGAGACGGGCCGGGCCGCGCACAGCGCCGGACCGGCGGGAACGGGAGAACCCTGATGGACGTGCAGCACTTCGAGCGGATCACCGCGTTCATCGAGGCGCGGCTGACCCCGCTGTTCGACGCGGAGACCGGAAGTGAGCGCGGCTTCGCCATGGACGACACCTCCCGGGCCCTGCGCGCCCTGCGCAACAGCGTCCTGGAGGCCTCCGCCGTCAAGGGGCTCATCGCGACCCGCGAGACGGCCGAGCCGCTCGTGCGCAAGGTCATCGACCAGTCGGTCGAGCACCACTGGGACGTGCTGCGCGGCATCGCCCGCCAGTGGGAGGACCACGCCGACTTCCGCAAGGAGTTCAAGCGCCACGCCTGGGAGCTCGACGGGGCCCCCGCCTCCGCCTGAGCCCGGCGCCGCCCGCGCCTACCGGCTGGGCGCGCCGCCGATGAGGTAGCCGATCCGGCGCTCGAGCCCGCTCCAGCGCCGGTCGTGCCGGTAGGCGCGCCGGATCGTACGGGCCCGGGTCTTCGGACGCCCGCCGTAGAACCGGCGCGCCCAAGGGGACGCCGGCCGGGCCAGCCGCACCGCCGCGACCAGGGCGATCATCGGCACCACCATCCCGAACACCGCGAGCCGCGGCTTCCCCTTGAACAGGGCCACCACGGCCAGCAGCAGGTTGAACAGCACCGTCAGCGCGAGGAACAGACGGTTCTCCAGCTGGTCCTCGGTCAGACCGTCCACGCCCAGCGGCAGGAACCCGCACAGCAGCAGCCCCGCCAGGGCCGAGGTCATGACCACCACCTCGACGCTGAGCGTGCCCTCCTCGCTCCAGTAGACGTCGCTCAGGTGCAGGATCAGCGCGAACTCGTCCAGCACCAGCCCCGTGCCCATCCCGAACAGCACGGCCGCCACCCACGAACCCCAGCCGGTGCGGCCGCCCGCGATGGCGGTGAAACCGCCGACGGTCATGAGGATCACCCCGGGCACGCAGTGGTGCACGTGCAGACCGCCCGGCGTGACGTTGCGGAAGGGGCCCTTCCCGGCGCGGATCATCCGGGTGATGATCCGGGTGGCGAGGAAGGTCACGACGAACGCCGTCAGGGCCAGCAGCAGCGGGAGCTTTCCCGGCTCCAGGATGTTGCGGTACCACCAGTCGCCCATGCCGTCACCCTCCCGGTGACGGCGGCCCGGCGCACCGCGAGGACCGCCGTTCGGGGCTCCCGCGCCCGGCGCCCGCTCAGGCCGCCGCGCCCGCCGGATCGCCCTGCGGCGCGGAGCCCTCGCGGGCGGCCCGGCGGCGCAGCGCGTCCTCGTCGGTGTCCGCGTCGTACGAGATCAGCTTCGGCAGCAGCGCCGCCAGCAGCGCCACCGACGCCACACAGGCCAGGCCGCCGCTCCAGAACGCCGGACGCGTCCCGGTCCAGCCGGCCGTCGTACCCGCCCGCACCTGGCCGAGCTGCGGCCCGACGCTGTACGAGAGCACCTCGATCCCCGCGAGCCGACCCCGCAGCTCCTCCGGGATCGTCTGGTTCCAGATCGTCGAGCGGCCCAGGGCGCTCAGCATGTCGCCCGCGCCCGCCGCCGCCAGGCACACCAGGACCAGCCAGATGTCCGAGAACCAGCCCGCCGCGGCGATCGCCAGACCCCACGCCGCCGCCCCGAAGACCACCAGCAGCCCGTGCCTGCGCACCCGCGACACCCAGCCGCTGGTGAGCCCCAGCACCAGCGAGCCCACCGCCCCCGCCGCGTACATCAGCCCCAGCGCCCACTCGGCGTCGAGCTCGTCCGCGAGGAAGGGGAAGATCGTGTTCGGGAACGCGAAGAACATCGCCGCCAGGTCGACGGCGTACGTGCCCAGCAGCACCGGCCGGCTCCACGCGTACCGCGCCCCCTCGGCTATCGCCCGCAGCGACGGCCGCTCGCCGCCGCCCGCCGGCGGCGCCGAACGCAGCCGCGCGCACAGCACCACCGAGACGGCGAAACCCGCCACGGTCGTCGCGTACGCCGAGGCGTACCCGGCGTAGGCGACGACCACCCCGGCCACCGCCGGCCCGGCGATCGCCCCGAACTGGTAGCGCAGCGCGTTCAGCGCGGCGGCGGCGGTCAGCTGGTCGTGCGGCACGATCCGCGCCATCAGCGAGTCCAGCGCCGGCCGCTGCAGCCCGGTCAGCGCCGACACCCCCGCCGCCACCACGTACAGCGGCCACAGCAGCGGCTCCGGCAGCAGCGCGTTCACCAGCAGCACCAGTGCCAGCAGCCCGAGCCCGGCCTCCGTCAGCAGGATCAGCCGCCGCCGGTCCACCGCGTCCGCCAGCGCGCCCCCGTACAGCCCGCACACCACCAGCGGCACCAGCTCCACCGCGCCCATCGCACCGACCGCCAGCGGCGAGTCCGTCAGGTGCTTGATCTGCAGCGGGAGGGCGATCATCGCCATGAACGAGCCGAAGAAGGTGACCGCGCCCTGGAAGAAGAGGAGCCGGAAGTCACGGCTGGAACGCCAGGGGGACAGGTCGGGCAGTACGGAGGACAGACGGGAGCTACTCACAACGGGCCATCGTGCGGGGCCGCCGTACGCCCGGGCAACGCATTTTCTCCCCGGACGGGTCAAAACGGCTGCCGGCGCGTGGCACGGGTCGCCCCCGGTGGCACCCATGGGTCATGCCGCCGGTGTCCCCGTTCCTGCGTACGGCAGCGTCCTACGCCTGGCGCCTGCTGGTCGTCGGGGCTGCCGTCTACGCCGTCTTCGTGGTCCTGGGCCGCTTCCACGAGATCGGCGTCGCCCTCTTCCTGGGCCTGGTCGTCACGGCGCTGCTGTCCTCGCCGGCCCGCCGGCTGACCCTGCTGGTACCCCGCTCGCTGGCGGTGGCCGTCAGCCTGATCGGCAGCGCGGTCCTGCTGCTGGGCGTGCTCGCACTGGTCGGCGAGGCGGTGGCGGGGGAGAGCGAGACCCTGGTCAGGGAGTTCCGCGAGGGTCTCGTCAGCATCCAGCGGTGGCTGGAGCGGCCGCCGTTCCGGCTGAAGTCGGAAGCCCTCACCGACGTCCAGGCCCGCATCGGGGAGTACCTCACCGCCCACCGCTCGACCCTGCTGAGCACGGCCGTCAACGGCGCCGGGCACGTGGTGCAGGTGCTCACGGTCCTGGCCCTCGCGGTCTTCTCGTCCGTCTTCTTCCTGCACGGCGGCGACCGGCAGTGGGCCTGGTTCTGCGCGCAGCTGCCCGAGGGGGCGCGCGAACGGGTCGGCGTCGCCGGGCGCGCGGCCTGGCGCACGTTCACCGGCTACACGCACGGGATCGTGCTGGTCGCCGGCACCAACGCGGCCCTGGTCGGGCTCGCGCTCTACCTCCTCGGGGTCCCGCTCGCCCTCCCGCTGGCGCTGCTGGAGTTCTTCGCCGCCTTCGTCCCCCTGATCGGCTCCCCGGTGGCGCTCGCCGTCGCGGCGGTGGTCGCGCTGGCGGCGAAGGGGCCGGTCATCGCGGGCGTGGTGGTCGCGCTGATCGTGGTGATCGGCCAGATCGAGGGGCACCTGCTGCATCCGCTGGTGATGAGCTGGGCGGTGGCCCTGCACCCGCTGGTCGTGGCCGTCTCGGTGGTCGCCGGCGCCATCGCCGCCGGGGTGGTCGGGGCGGTGGTCGCGGTGCCGGTGGTCTCGGTGACCTGGTCCGTCCGCTGCGCCCTGCGCGCCCACGCCGCGGCGGCGGCCGCGTCCCCGCCGCCACCGGAGCCCCCGCCCGTGGTGGGGTCCGGGCCGGACGGCTGAACCGGCGGGACGCGTCTACCGTAGGACGTGGAGGTGGTTGCCATGGCAGAGCGCTCCGGCGGAGCGGCGCCGCGCAAGCTCGGTGAGGACCGGTTGCTGAAGGAACTGGAGACCATCCACCGCACCCGCCACGAGACCCTGCTGCACGGTTCGGACGACGCGCTGGCCACGCACACGCAGCGGCTGCGGGAGCTGGAGGACGAGTACCTCCGGCGGCACCCGCAGCGCGC
This sequence comes from Streptomyces sp. NPDC089915, assembly GCF_040684675.1. Taxonomy (NCBI): domain Bacteria; kingdom Bacillati; phylum Actinomycetota; class Actinomycetes; order Kitasatosporales; family Streptomycetaceae; genus Streptomyces; species Streptomyces sp. NPDC089915. The sequence continues at coordinate 15,228 of NZ_JBFBGN010000120.1, forward strand.
CCCCGCCTCGGCCCGCACCCGAGACGGCGCCCGAGCCCGCTCCACCGGCGAGGGCTAGCCTCCGGGACGCGGGCGGGCCGCTGTGCGGGGCGAGGTCCCCTGACCGCCCTTCCACCGTTCCCCGGGCGCTGCCCGGACCCGTCGCGCTCGAACGCCGCGCGGGCTGGAATCGCCGCGCGGCGGCGGGCTACCGGAAGGCCGGGGTCGCCGGGGCCGGGCCCAGGGTGGTGGTGCCGGGGGCCGCGCGGTGGCCCAGCCCCGTGCGGTACGCGTCGAGCGCCGCCTCGGTGCGGCCGGCCCGCCGCAGCAGATCCCCCAGCAGCCGGCACAGGTCCGCCAGGTCCCCGCCCGCCCCGCTCCGCTCCAGCAGCGCCAGCGCCCGTACGTAGTGCTCCTCCGCCGCCTCCGCGTCCCCCCGCTCCTCGGCGATCAGCCCCAGCAGCCGGTGCGCCCCGCCCGCGTGCACCGCGCCGGGGTCCGAGCCCTCCGCCAGCAGCCCCGACACCAGCTCGGCCGCCTCCTCGTACCGCCCCAGGCGGCGCAGCACGTCCGCCAGCTCCACCTCCACCTGCGCGGTGTACAGCGCCGCCCGCCGGGCCGTGAGCATCTCCCGGGCGATCCGCAGCTCCCGCTCCGCCGACGCCAGCTCCCCGTGCTGCGCCTGGACGTAGCCGCGCATCCAGTGGCAGTGCGCCAGGTCGGTGCGCAGCCGCAGCTGCCGGTAGACGGCCTGGGCCTGCGCCAGTGAGGCGTCGGCGTCCGCGATCCGGCCCTCGGCGAGGAAGGTGCGGGCCACCTGCCGGTGCATTCCCGCCACCAGCGCCGGATCCGCGACCTGCGGGGCCAGCGCCAGCGCCAGCTCGGCCGCGTGCGCCGCGCGGGCGTGCGCGCCCATGTCGATGTACGGGCCGATCACCGCCGAGTACAGCAGCACCAGCGCCTCCGGGTCGGCCAGCCCGCCCGCGTTGAGGCCGTCGATCGCCGACTCCAGCAGGTAGCAGGCGTACCGCAGCTCCCCGGCCAGCAGGTGCGCGACGGCCCGGCCGCGGATCGGCCGGGCCCGCCGGGGGAGCGGCTCGCCGGCCAGCAGCTGCTCCGCCGCCTCGAAGTGCCCGGTGGCCTCGGTCAGTTCCCCCGCCTCCAGGGCGCAGTCGCCGAGCCCCAGCAGGGCCTCCGCCCGCTCGTCGGCCAGCCCGAACCGCTCCGCCTCCGCCAGCAGCCGCCGGAAGTGCCCGGCGGCCTCCCGCGCCGAGCCGGTGGCGAGGGTGCGCTGGGCGTCGGTCAGGGCCAGGCGCAGCTCCGTGGCCAGGGAGGCCGGGCGGCCGGTGGCCAGTTCCTCGTACGAGACCCCGAGCCGTCCGGCGAGGAAGCGCAGCGCGGCCTCCGAGGGCCGCACCTTGCCCGCCTCCACGGTGGACACGTACGCGGGGGTGTACGCGGGCTCCGCCAACTGCCGTTGGGTCAGTCCCCGTTCGCCGCGCAGCCGCTGCACCCGCCGCCCGATCTCGGCCGGTTCGTCCATGAACTCCCCCTGCTGTCCACGAGGTTTCCTCAACTCCCGAGTATCCGCCGGGAGTCGGCCATTGCGTACACCCTCACGCGCCCCCTAGTTTAAGCAGCCGGTTCAGTCGAGTTAACCGTTTACTTAACCCCCCTCGACTCCCTGCCCCGGCGGAGGACTTCATGAAGAGCACCGTCCGAACGACCCTGCGCGCGGCGCTCGCGGCCGCCTGTGCGACCGCCGCGCTGCTGGCCGCGTCGGCCGTACCCGCCGACGCGGCGCCGCCGGGCGGCCCGAGCGCCCGCCCCGGCGTCGAGGTCGAGATACCCGGGCCCGAGCACGGCACGGAGGCGGGGTCCGGCCACACCCGGGTACCCGCCGCCGGACCGGCGAAGGCCGCGCCCCGCCTCTCGGAGTCCGCGCGGGCCGCCGACGGGCGGGTCACCAAGACGGTCGACAACGGCCCCACCTCCGACCGGCTCGACGTGGTCTTCGTCGGCGACGGCTACACCGCCGCCGAACTGGACCGCTTCCACGCCGACGTCCGCGCCAAATGGGCCGAGGTCACGGCCGTGGAGCCCTACACCACCTACCGCGACCTGTTCAACGTGTGGACCGTGGACGCCGTCTCCGCCCAGTCCGGGGTCTCCGGCGACCCCGGCCCGGACACCGTCCGCGACACCGCCCTCGGTTCCTACTTCTGGTGCGGGTCCATCGAGCGGCTGCTCTGCGTGGACCAGCCCAAGGTGGACGCGTACGTGGCGAAGGCGCCCGCCGCGGACCTGGTCGTCGTCCTCGCCAACAGCGCCAAGTACGGCGGCGCCGGCTACAACGAGCCCAGCCCCACCCTCGGCTACGAGGGCATCTCGACGGCCTCCGCCGGCCACCCCAAGTCCGGGCAGGTGGCCATCCACGAGACCGGCCACTCCCTCGGCAAGCTCGCCGACGAGTACTTCTACCCGGGCGTCCCCGACTACGAGAAGTACACGGGCCCCGAGCCCGCCGACCCCAACACCTCCACCCTCGACGCCGGCCGGATGGCCGGGCAGCGGGCCAAGTGGTACCGCTGGCTCGGCGAGACCTCCCCCGACGGGGGCACCGTCGGCGCCTACGAGGGCGGCGGCTACTACGTGACCGGCCTCTACCGGCCCACCGACAACTCGATCATGCGGGTGCTGGGCAAGCCCTTCAACCTCCCCGGAGTGGAGGCGATGATCGCCGGCTTCCAGCGGCACGCCCGCCTCGTCACCCCCCTCACCCCCACCGACCGGGTCCTGCGGCTGCGGCACACCGCCAAGGCGGCCGTCCCGCGCCTGAACGCGGCCGACGGGCGGCAGCTGACCGTCCGCTGGTACCTCGACGGGCGTGAGCTCAAGCGGTTCGCGGGCCGCACGGAGGTGCGGGTGGCCGAGCTGTGGCTGCTGGACCTGCGCACCCACCGGCTGTCGGTGACCGTGGAGGACCGCACCGCCGCCGTCCGCGACCCCGAGATCGCCCGCTCCCTCTCCTCCACCGCCGCCTGGGACGTCCGCCTGTAACCCCGCTCAGCCGCCGGCGCCGGACTCCGGCGCCGGCAGTCCGTCCCAGAGGGCGCAGTGGTGGGCGGCCGCCGCCTCCACCGGCCGGATCCCCCCGGGGCCCGGCGCCAGCCGCAGCACCGACGGCGTCCGCCCGTCGAAGCGCGGCCAGGCCGGCGCCCCCGGGGAGTCCGGCGAGCCGGTGCCTGCGAAGCGGGTCCAGTAGCCGGTCATCCGCTCCGCCAGGGCCGCCTGGGACGGCGTCAGGGGCGCCGTCCGGAACAGGTAGGGCAGTTCGAAGCCGTGCGCCGCCCCGAAGGGGAACCCGGCGCGCTCCGGCAGGCCGGTGGAGTTCGGCGCCCCGCTGTCGCTGAACAGGTAGCCGTACACCGGGACGTGGCGGGCCAGGGCGCGGCTGTCGCGCAGCGTCGGGCAGGTGAACGAGGCGTCGGACAGCGCGGTGGCCCAGGCGATCGCGGCCGTGGGGAAGGCGCCCTCCGGGTAGGCCGCCTCGACGGCCGGGGCCGAGGCCCCGAAGGAGGCGCGCAGCCGTGCGCCGTAGTCCCGTTCCCCGTCCACCGGGTACGCGGCGAGGGTCGCCGAGACGAACAGCCGCATCTCGTCCAGGGTGCTGCCCTGGACCACCGGCACCCGGTGGAAGCGGCCCGTCTCCAGCGCCCGCCGGGGCTCCACGGGCAGCAGCGCGTTCCCGTACGCGACCCCGGAGAACCGTTCCATCAGCGCGGGCGTCACCAGCCGGCGCACGTCCAGCGCGCGCAGGCAGTCGAGCACCCTCCCCGCCGGCCGTCCGCCGCAGCCGAGCCCGTCCGCCGCCGCGACGCCGGCCGCGGCCACGCGTTCCTCGGGCACGAAGGGCTCGTACGTGCCGACCGTCGGCAGCAGGGAGTACGGCGGCATGGTGGTCGAGCAGGACCCGCTCTGCACGATCGCCCGGTGGAACAGGCCGGCCGAGCCGGGGGCGGCCAGATGGGCGCAGACGCTGAGCCCGCCCGCCGACTCCCCGAACACCGTCACCCGCCCCGGATCCCCGCCGAAGGCGGCCGCGTTCGCCCGGACCCAGCGCAGCGCCGCCTGCTGGTCGGCGAGCCCGAAGTCCGGCGCGCCGCCCAGTTCGGGGTGGCCGAAGAAGCCCAGGATCCCCAGCCGGTAGTTGACCGTCACCACCACCGCGCCGCCGTCCCGCACGGCCAGCGGCTCCGGCGCGTAGAGGTCCGCCGCGCCGAGGCGGAAGCCGCCGCCGTGGAACCACACCATCACCGGGCGGGCCGGCCCCCGCCCCGCCGGGGCGGTGACGTTCAGGCGGAGGCAGTCCTCCGAGCCGCTCGCCGCGCCCGGCCCGATCGCCGGGAGCTGCGGGCAGCGGGCCCCCGGCGCGCCCGCGTCGAGCACGGTCGTACGGCGCGGGGCGCCCTGCGGCGGCCGCCAGCGCAGCGGGCCCGTCGGCGGGGCGGCGTACGGGATCCCCTCGAACGTGTCGTACACCCCGGGCAAGCGCCCGCGCACCGGGCCCTCGGCGGTCCGCACGACGGGCCGCTCGGCGGCCCCGGCCGCGCCCCGGGCGGCGGGCGGCGGGGCGGAGCCGGCGGCGCAGAGCAGGAGCAGCGCGGGCAGGAGCGCCGGGAGGAGCGCCGGGAGCAGCGCGCCCGGGAGCCCGCGCGCCGGACGTCCGGAGCGGGAGCGGCGGTCGGTACGGGGATCCGGCACGGCTGACGCTCCTCCCGGAGGCGGCCCTCCCGAACGGATGAGCGGGGCCGCGGCGAGCCCACTGTGCCCCGCCGGCCGCCGCGCGGGCCGCCTTGGGCCCGGCGTGTCCGGGCCGGCGCCCCGGACGCGCCGGGGGTGCCCCCCGTTTGCCCGCCCCGAATGGCGCAGTACGTGTACATGCCGCTCAATGTGACTAAGCGTGCGCTTCCCATGACGCACGATGACCGGCGCACGATGCGTAGACCCGTGCGTCGGCGAGACGGAGCTTTCCATGAATGACCCCAGCACCCTCGCGGCGACGGACCACGGCGACCGCGACGGCCTCCCCACCCCCACCCCGGAACCGCCCCAGGGCGCCCACCCCGCACCCCCGCCACCCCCGGCCCTCGCCGACCCCCCGGCGCCGAGTGACCCCCAGGCCGCCTGGCCGCCCCCGAACCCCGCCCCGCCGACCCACCCGGAACCCGCCCCCCGGTACCTCCCCGAGACCCCGGCACACCGGCCCGACCCGGCCCCCGGCCTCCAGCACGACCCCGGCCCCGCCCTGGAGACCCCGCCGGACCGTCCCGCACCGGCCGCCGCGCCTCCGGAGGACGCCCGGCCCCTCCCGGCGGCCACCGTGCAGCGGCCGCTCTCCGGCTTCGACCCCGCCCCCCAGCCCCTCCCGGCAGCCGCCGTGGACCGGGCCGCACCGGCCCCCGCGTTCCAGGACGGCCTCCGGCCCCTCGCGGAGGCTCCCGCGGACCGGTCCGGACCCGCACCCCTGTTCCAGCACGACCCCGGCCCCCTCCGGGAGACCCCGGCCGACCGGCCTGCACCGGCCCCGGAGTCGCCGGACGATCTCCAGCCCCTCACGGCGGCCGCCGTGGACCGGGCCGGCCCGGGGGCGGGGAGCGACCTCGGTCGCCAGCCGTCCGCCGAGGTTCCGGCGGCGGGGCCGGCGCCCCAGGCCGCTCCGCACCCCGAACCGCTGCGCACCCTGCTGGAGACGGCCGCGACCTGCCGGCCCGTCGAGGAGGTCACCGCGCTGGTGGGGCTCCTCAAGGACTCCGGGCACCTCGCCGACCCGGGACGTGACGCGCTCCGCGCGGCCGCCGTCGCCCGGCCGGTCGAGGAGGTCCGCCGGATGGTCGCCCTGCTGGGCGAGCACCCCGAGGAGGAGGCCGAGGCGGACCTCACCCTGCGGGCGGCCGCCATCGGACGGCCCATCGAGGACGTGGCCCTGCTGGCCACCATCCTCGACCCCGAAGGCCCGGAAGCGGCCGCCCCGGCCACCCCGGCCCCGCCGGTGCGGGCAGCGGCCCCGGCGGAGACGGCCGGCCGTGACCCGGCGCCGGCCGCCCCGCCCCCGGCGCGGGACCCCGTCCCGCAGGCCCCGCCGGCCCGCGCGGCCCGTCCCGTACCCGCCGGGCCCGCGCCCGACGCCGACGCCATAGCGGTCCGTGCGGCGCGGCGCGGGGGAGTGCTGGGCCATGCGCTGCGCTGGCCTACGGCCGCCGCCCTGCTCTTCTGCGGGGTGCTGCACCTGCCCGGGAACCTGGCCCAGCCGCCCGAACCCGGCCGGCTGGTGCCCCTGCCGGGGGCGCTGCTCTGCCTGCCGCTGGGCGCCCTGCTGGCCGTCCGGGACACCCCGGCGGTGTGGCGGGGGGCGGCGGTGGCCGCGCTGGCCGTGGTCGCGCTGCACATCGTCGGCGGGATCGCGTTCTTCAACCCGCTCGACGGCACCCTCGGCGCGCCGTACCCGTGGGCCGGGGTCGCGACGGTGCTCGGCGCCGGCGCGACCGCCGTCCTCGCCGGCATCGCCCTCGCGTACCGCCCCCGCCGCCCCCGC
>NZ_JBFBGN010000121.1:0-21772 GCF_040684675.1 Streptomyces sp. NPDC089915
CATCATGGCCGCGGACATGGCCAAGATGAAGCACCAGGCGATCGTGGGCAACATCGGCCACTTCGACAACGAGATCGACATGGCGGGTCTGGCCAGGGTCGAGGGCATCGTGAAGGACGAGGTCAAGCCGCAGGTCCACACGTGGACGTTCCCTGACGGCAAGGTCCTGATCGTGCTGTCGGAGGGTCGTCTGCTGAACCTGGGCAACGCGACGGGTCACCCGTCCTTCGTGATGTCGAACTCGTTCGCGGACCAGACGCTGGCGCAGATCGAGCTGTTCACGAAGCCGGAGGAGTACCCGACCGACGTGTACGTGCTGCCCAAGCACCTGGACGAGAAGGTCGCGCGTCTGCACCTGGACGCCCTGGGCGTGAAGCTGACGACGCTGCGCCCGGAGCAGGCCTCGTACATCGGCGTCAAGGTCGAGGGCCCGTACAAGCCCGACCACTACCGCTACTGACCGCCGGGGACACCGTGGACACCATCGTGCAGACCGCCCCGACGGTGCGGGACCCCTGGCTCCCGGACCTGCTGCTGCGCACCGAACGGGACGCGCTGATCCCGCTGCTGCGCCGCACGCCGGAGGCCGCGTACGGGCTGCGGACCGCCTGCCCGGGCTGGACCGCCCGGGACGTCCTCGCCCACTGCGCGGCCGCCCTCGTCCGGATCGTCGAGGGCCGGCTGGAGGAGGGGGTCTTCCTCCCCGCCGCCAACGCCGCCGACGTGGCCGAGCGCGCGCACTGGCCCGTGGGCCGGATCGTCGACGAGCTGGAACGCGGGTTCACCGAGGCCGGCGCGGTCATCGCCGCGGGCGACGGCACGCTGGACGCGGTGGCCCTGGGGGAGTGGATCCACGCGGGCGACGTCCGCGAGGCGTTCGGGGAGCCGGGCGCGTACGCCGGGGACAGCCTGGCCCTCGCCCTGCCCCTGCTGCGCGTCACCAGCCGCAAACGCGAGACGCCCCGGCTGATCGCCGACATCGACGGTCACACCGGAGCGCTGGAACTGGGCAACGAGGTGGACGGCCGGCCCCCGGCCCGGTTCAGCGGCGACGCGGCGACGCTGATCCGGATCTACTCGGGCCGTCCGCTGGTCGCCACCCGCTACGAACTGGCGGACGCGACCGAAGGGGAACTGCTCATCTACCGGTGACACCTGAGGGCCGTCCGGGCCGGGACCCGGCCCGGACCGCCCTCACCCCTCGATCCGTACGACCTGGAAGGCCTCGGCCATCCGCCCCGCGGGCAGCCCCGCCGTCCGCGCGTGCTCGCCCAGCCACTCCCGCAGGAGCCCCGCCAGGTCGTCGAAGTGGGCGGTCTGCGAGGTGTGGATGCGCAGCGCCTCGACCTTCCGGTCGAAGACCGGGGTGACGTCCACGTACTGGTTCGGGGTCGGGCCGGTCATCAGCCACAGCTCGGGCACGATCCACGGCTCCAGCCCCTCCTCCTTCAGCAGGGACGGGTGGGCGAACGGGTTGCGGGCCTCGGGGTAGATCGCCCGGAGGGCGGCGTCGCCCACCGCGCGGTGGTCCGGGTGCAGGTCGGCTATGCGGGACCAGTTGATCTCCGGGCTCGGGATGACGGCCCGCTGCGGGCGGACCTCCCGGATCACCCGGCACAGGTCGCGGCGCAGCTCCACGCTCGGCTCCACGTAGCTGTCCGGGTAGCCGAGGAAGCGGACGTCGTCGACGCCGCTGCGCTTGGCCGAATGGACCTGCTCGGCCCGGCGGAGGTCGCCCATGGCCTGGCGGGGGAGCCGTTCGTCGTAGCCGCCGGCGCCGCCGTCCGTGACGATGCAGTACGTCACGCGTTTCGTGCCCTGCGCGATCCACCGCATGACCGTCCCGCTGACGCAGAACTCGATGTCGTCCGGGTGCGCGGCCACGACCAGCAGGGATTCCGGTGCGCTGCGGTCAATGCGATGGGTCGCGAAGTGTTCCATGAGATCAGCCTCTTGGGCGTGACCGTGGGCCGCAAGGCGGCTCCTTTGGCGTACTCGCGACATGTCGCCTGTACGCCACCCGCGGACTTCACCGCACCACATCGCTCAGGAACCACGCGCGCGTGGGAAGCGGAGGCGCCCGTCATGTGCAGGATCTTCGGCTCCCTCTCGGACGCGCCGGTCCGGCCCGACCCGGCCGAACTCGCCGCCGTCTCCGCCCGGCAGCGGCACGGCGGCCCCGACGAGCACCGGGTGCTGTGCGGGCCCGGCTGGTCCCTCGGCTGCGACCGGCTCGCCGTCACCGACCCGCGCGGCGGGAGCCAGCCGTACCGGCTCGCGCACCTGCCGGGGATCACGGCCGTGTTCAACGGGGAGATCTGCAACCACACCGCGCTGCGGCGCGAACTCGCCGCCCGCGGACACCGGTTCCCCGACCTGTGCGACGGAACCCTGCTGCCCGCCCTGTACGCCGAGTACGGGCCGGACTTCGCGCGGCGGCTCGACGGGATGTTCGCCGTCGCCGTCCTCGACCTGCGCGCCGCCCCCAGGCTGGTGCTCGCCGTCGACCCGCTCGGGATCAAACCCCTCCACTACCACCAGGGCCCCGACGGGACGTTCCGCTTCGCCTCGGAGATACCGGCGCTGCTGGCCTTCGACGGGGTGCGGGCCGTTCCGCGCGAGGACAGCCTCGACACCGTGCTGTGCCTGCGCACCCCGGTGTCGGCCCGTACCGCGCTGGAGGGGATCGGGCTGCTGCCGCCGGGCGCGACCGCCCTCGTACGGCCGGGCCGGGCACCCGTCGTACGGCGCCGGCCCGCCGGACTCCCCTCCCCCGAGGGGGCGCCGGCGGCGGGGGAGGGGCTGCGGGAGCCGCTGCGGCGCGAGGTGCGCAGCCTCGCCCGGGCCGACGTGCCGGTGTGCGTGCTCACCAGCGGCGGCCTCGCCTCCGGCCTGGTCACGGCGCTGGCCGCCGAGGAGGCCCGGGCGGCCGGCGCGCCCGCCCCGCACACCTTCCACCTGGCGCTGCGCGGCCGCCCGCCCGGAGCCGAGGACGCCCGGGCCCGCCAGGTCGCCCGCCGCGCCCGCACCGTCCACCACGAGGCCGTCCTCGACCCCGCCGAACTGCCCTCGCTGCTCACCCGCACCACCCGCCACCTGGGCCAGCCGGACGCCGACCCGGCCGCCCTCGTCGCGTACGCCCTCTTCCGGACGGTCCGCCAGGCCGGCTACACCGTCGCCCTGACCGGAGACGGCGCCGACGAGCTGTTCGGCGCCCCCGCGCGGCTGCACGCCGCCGCCCCGGCACCCTCCGGCGGTGACTGGGCCGCCTCCTACACCGACGCGCTGGCCGCCGCCCCCCGGATGCTCCGCTCCTGGCTCTACACCTCCGACTACCGCGCCCACCTCGCCGCCGAGGGGTCCGCCGCCGACCGCGTCGAGCGGGAGCTGCGCTCCTGCCCGGACGGTGACCGGCTCGCCGCCGTCACCGCCTTCGAGACCCGCTGGCGGCTGCCCGCCGGCCCCCTGCGCCGGGCCGACCACCTGGGCATGGCCTGGGCCGTCGAGGCCAGGATGCCGTTCTGCCGCCCCGCCCTCGCCGCGCACGCCCGCGCCCTCGCCCCCGCCGCCGTACCGGGCCGGCGGGCCCTGTACGGGGCCGGGCGGGGGCTGCTGCCCGAAGCCGTGGCCCGTCGCCCCCGGCAGCCGCCCGCCCTGCCCCTCGCCGCGCTGATCGCCCCGGGCGGACCGCTGCTGGAACCGGTGCGCGAACTCCTGTCCCCGCAGCGGCTGTCCCGGGCCGGGCGGCTGCGGCCCGAACGGGTCCGGGCCCTGCTGGCACGCCAGCTGGAGCGCCCCTCCGAAGGCGACGCGCTCGCCCTGTGGGCGCTGGCCGCGCACGAGCTGTGGACCGAGGTGGTCCGGGGCATGCGGGTCCCGGTCGACCACGCCGCCTGAACGGCCCTGCATGGCAAGGGAGTTGGCGCCCCAGGCGAACGGCGGGGCCGACCGGCCGACCGGCCGGTACCTCCTGGCGTGTCCACGCAACGGCGTGAACGCGCACCCACATAGCAGACCGTACGGTTCGTTTCTCTGTCACGCTGGTACGGCACCCCGGGCTTCCCGGCGGCCGGGCGGCGGCCCGCCGCCCCGACCGCTCATCGCGTGCCGAGCCCCGCCGCGTACTGCGCACCACGACGTCAAGGAGGTCCCATGAGCACCCCCGTATGGATCACCGCGACCCCGCCGGCCACCCACGGCGAACTCCACGTCGGCCACCTCGCGGGCCCCTACGTAGCGGCGGACGTACTGTCGCGCTACCTGAGGGCCGAAGGCGAGCCCGTCCTGTTCACCACGGGCACGGCCGACCACAACAGCTCCGTACACGCCCGCGCCCTGCGCGCGGGCCGCAAGCCGGAGGAGGTCGCGGAGGGGTACCGGGCCGCGATCACCTCGGACTGGCTGCGCTCCGGCGTGGAGTTCGACCACGTCGTGCGCCCCCGCCAGGACAAGGGCTACGGACGCTGGCTCGCGGACCTCTTCCGGCGTCTGCACGCCGAGGGCGTCATCGCCGCCCGCACCCGCCTCACCCCGTACTGCGAGTCCTGCGAGCGCTGGCTCCACGGGGCCCACGTCACCGGCACCTGCCCGCACTGCACGGCCGCCAGCGACGGCGGCATGTGCCACGAGTGCGCCCGCCCCAACGACGGCGGCGACCTCCTGGAACCCCGCTGCGCCCAGTGCGGCTCCGCCGCCGTGCAACGGCGCTGCCGCCGGCTCTACATCCCGCTGGAACCGCACCGGGAGGCCCTCGCCGAGTACTGGGCCGGCACCGGACTGCCGCCGCGCCTGGCCGCGCTCTGCGAGTCCCTCGTCGAGGACGGCCTGCCCGACATCGCGGTGGCCCACCCCGCCGAATGGGGGCTGCCCGTCCCGGTCGACGGCTTCCCCGAGCACCGGATCGACGGCTGCTTCGAGGCCGCCGCGATGCACCTGTTCGGCTACGGCGACCAGGCCCTGCCCGAACGGGCCATCCACTTCTGCGGCTTCGGCCACGCCTTCTGCCACGCCGTACTGCTGCCGGTCCTGCTCTTCGCCCAGGGCGTCAAACTGCCGCAGCACTTCTGCGTCAACGAGGCGTACGTGGTCGAGGACGCGGCCCTCGTCTGGGGCTCCGGCCAGAAGGCCTGGGCCCTGGACCTGATCACCGAGTACGGCTCCGACACGCTGCGCCGGCACGTCCTCCAGGCCCGGCCGCTGGGCCGGCGCACGGAGTTCCGCCCCGAGCGGCTCGCCGCCGCCCGCCGGGAGCTCGACGAGAGCTGGAACAGCTGGCTGTCGCGGCTGTTCGCGGCCGTCCGCGAGGAATGCGCCGGGCTGGCCCCCGCGGCCCTGCCCGGCGGCGCCGGCTGGGAGGTGCTGGAGCGTCGGCTGGTGCGCGGGGTGGAGGACCTGCGCGAGGCCTACGCGCCGGAGTCCTTCGACCCCCGGCGGGCGGTCGCCCTGCTCGACGAGATGGTGCGCTCGACGGCCGACTTCGGCCACGTCAACGCGCACGAGGCGCACCGCCCCACGGCCGACAGTCGCCACCTCCCGGCGCTCGCCGGGCAGCTGGCCGTCGCCCGGGCGCTCGCCGCCTGGGCGCGGCCGGTGATGCCCGAGGGCGCGGACCGGCTGGCCGCCGCCCTCAAGACGCCGCCCGGCGGCCCGGTTTCGGCCGCCGCCCTGCTCCCGCCCGCCCCCGGCACCCGGCTGGCCCCGACCTCGGGCCCGGTGTTCGGCTTCTGACCGGCCTCCGGCGCGTTCCGTCGACCCCCACACGGCGCCGCGCCCCGCACCACCGCACCGATCGCACCACAGCGAGACGACCACCCTCCTTCGCCGCGTGACCGCGCGCCGGTCACCCGGCGGTGCGGGGCGCGCGGCCACTCCCCGTAGGAGTTCCACGTGTCCCTGCGCGTCGCCATGCTCAGCGTCCACACCTCACCGCTGCACCAGCCCGGCACCGGGGACGCGGGCGGCATGAACGTCTACATGGTCCAGCTCTCCCGGGCCCTCGCCGAACAGGGCGTCGAGGTGGACCTGTTCACCCGCTGCCGGGGCGAGGAGCACCCGGACCCGGCCGGCCTCGGCCCCGGTGTCCGGGTGCGCCACCTGGAGGCCGGACCGCGCGCGCCCCTGGCCAAGGAGGACATGCCCGCCCTGGTGGTGCCGTTCTCGCTGGCGCTGCTCAAGGAGGAGCGGCGCTACGACCTGGTCCACTCGCACTACTGGCTCTCCGGCCAGGCCGGTCGGATCGCGGCCGCGGGCTGGCGGATCCCCTTCGTGCACACCGCACACACCCTGGCCCGGGTCAAGAACGCCGCGCTCGCCGAGGGCGACGCCCCCGAGCCGGAGCTGCGGATCCGCGGTGAGCACCAGGTCGTCGGCTCCGCCGACCGGCTGATCGCCAACACCGGAGACGAGGCCCGGGCCCTGTGCGAGCTGTACGGGGCGGACGCGCGCCGGACGCAGATCGTCCGGCCGGGCGTGGACCTGGGCACCTTCGGCCCCGGCGGCGGAAAGGCGGCGGCGCGGGCCCGGCTGGGCCTGCCGGCCGACGCGTTCGTCCCCCTGTACGCGGGCCGGATCCAGCCCCTCAAGGGGCCCGACGTGATGGTCCGCGCGGTCGCCGCCCTGCTGGAGCGGGCCCCGCACCTGCGCGGGCGGACCCTCGTCCCGGTGGTGGGCGGCAACTCGGGAGCCGGTCCGCGCGGGGAGGCGTGGGAACTGGCCCGCGAACTCGGGGTGTCGGACGTGCTGCGCCACCACCCGCCCGTGCCGCAGGAGGAGCTGGCCCTCTGGTACCGGGCGGCCGACGTGCTGATGGTGCCCTCGCGCAGCGAGTCCTTCGGACTGGTCGCGCTGGAGGCGCAGGCGTGCGGGACCCCGGTGCTGGCGTCGGCGGTCGGCGGGCTGCCGACGGCGGTGCGCGACGGGGTGACGGGCCTGCTCGTCCACGGCAACGATCCGCAGGAGTACGCCCGCCGGCTGCTGTGGTTCGCCGAACACCCCGCCGAGGCCGCGGTGATGGGCCGCGCCGCGCTGGCCCACGCCCGGAAGTCGAGCTGGGGCGCGGCCGCTTCGGCGACCCTGGAGGTCTACCGGGACGTCCTGCGGGAGGAGGGGCCGCGGCCGGGCGCGGACATGGGTGAGGCAGGAGCGGCGGCACGCTCCTGCCTCGCCGGCGCCTCTCCCCTGGAGGGCCGAGAAGGCCGGAATTCCAGCCTAGCAGCACTTTTGAGCTGACCAAAGGTGCGCAAGCGTAACGTCTGCGTGAACTCCTTCAGATCCGCCTCAGGTGCGCTATAGGGAACTGGCCCGCATCTGGAATCCATACGACAATGGAGATGTCTTCGAAGGAATACCGGCGGCACGGATCCACGGAGACGGAAACGACCTTTCGTAATTCCTGGAGGAATCATGTCCGCTGCTCGCACCGCCACCGTCCGTCCGCTCTGTACCCTCCGCAACAACGGCAACGGCTGGGACTGAACTGCCGGTCACCGCAGCGGACACGGCCCCGCGATCGCCCTTCCGGGCGGTCGCGGGGTTTTCGTTTCGGCGGTTCCGCAATACGGGTGGCCGCCGAATCAGTCCAGCCAGCCCAGCCGCTGCGCGCGCACTCCCGCCTCGAATCGACTGGACGCCCCCATTTCCTGCATCAGCTCGGACAGCATTCGGCTCACCGTCCGCAGGGAAACTCCCAGGGTCCGGGCGACCTTTTCGTCCTTCATTCCCGACGCAAGCATCTTCAGGGCCGCCCGCTGCTGTTCGGACAATCCGTCGCCGCCGAGTTCCGGCGCCACGTCGTCGCCGTACGGGGTGGCGGCGTGCCAGCAGTGCTCGTACAGGGCCAGATAGGAGCGGACCAGTGCCGGGCCGCGGGCGAGGATCGCGCCGGCCGCCCGGTCGTCGGGGTGCACCGGAAGGACGGCGAACTGCTGGTCCGCGATGATCATGTTCATCGGGACGGCGGGGGAGAGGCGGATCTCCACCCCGGCCTCGACCCGGCGCCGGAGCATCTCCACCGCCTCCGGCGAGGTCGTGATCCGCTGGTGGTAGATGGCGCGGATGCGCACCCCGTTGTCGATCTGCCGGCGGTCGCGGCTCAGCACCCGGTCGGCCACCTCCCGTACCAGGGCGGTGACGTGCATGGACGTCAGATCGTGCCGGATGACGTCGGTGATGTCCTCCAGCACCTGCTGGATCCGCCCGTAGTCGTCGAGGATCTCCACCTCGACCTCGGACCCGCTGAGCGTGCCGGGCCGCAGGAACCTTCCGGCCAGCGCCTCCAGCGCGCTGTACGCGCGGTCCGATTCGTCCAGGTGCTCGCGCAGCCGCTCCCGTTCGCGCTGGAGCATCCGCAGCAGGGCGATCTCGGGGTCGACGGCGGCGACGGCGTCCGGGCCCGGACGCCACGCGCCGGACTGGAGGTCGGCGCGGGTGGCGTGGGTGGTGCCCGTGGGGACGATGAGGCCGAGCGCGATCAGCTCCTCGCGCCACTTCTCGCGCTCCTCGGGCGGGAGGGCGAGCTCATCGAAGGCGTCGTTGAGGTTGGACACCCCGCGCAGGCGCAGCTCCTGATAGAGGGCCAGCACCTTGTCGGCCGACTGGATGCCGTCCCTGCCATCGCCCGTTGCCATCGCGCAGCGACCCCCTCGTCTTACGAATCGACAGTCACACTTTGGCACATGCCGATGTGATTGCGGGGAGGTGGGCGTGCGGGAGCCAGGGATCAGCCCTGGGACGCCTGCGCGCAGTCGGGGCAGAGCCCCTTGAAGACGACCTCCGCGCCCCCGTTCATCCGCCAGGCGCCGAGGGCGTCGCCGGCCGGCTCGGGCACCTCGGCCTCGACGTTCTCCACCCGGCCGCAGCGCACGCACAGCGCGTGCTGGTGCGGCGGGCCGGAGATCTCGAAGACGGCGGGCAGGCCGGGGCGGTCGAACTTCGCGGCCAGGCCGGTCTCCAGGAAGTGCCGGAGCATCTCGTAGACGGCCTGGCTGGTGAGGGTCCCCAGCCGTTCGCGGGCGGTGGCCGTGATGGACTCGACGTCCATGTGCCCGCCCGCCGCCAGCACCTGCAGCACCTCCAGGCGCGGTCCCGTGACCCGCAGTCCCACGTCGCGGAGGCGCTGGATCACCGCCTCGCGGCCGGTCGACTCCTCCACGACAGCCATCACTGCGTCACCATCCGCTATTGGTCCACTCAAACCTTTGAGGGCATCGTACCTCTTGCGAGCCCTTCTTGAGCGGGAGGAGCGGAAAGGGGGCCGGGGCCCTTCAGCCGGCGGTCCGGCACACGAGCAGGACGCTCCGGGTCCGCCCGTCCAGCCGGTGGGAGCGGCGCCGTTCCACGCGCAGCCCCGCCGCGTCGAGTTCGGCGGCCAGGCCCTCCGGGTCGACGATCCACTTCTCGGTGGACCGCACCACGCGCTCGGTGCGCAGCTTGTCCGTGCGCACCGAGTGGTACGTGATCCGCTCGCTCATCCCGTCCAGGTCGAAGACCTGCCGGGCCACGGTCCACTCCTCCACCCCGTCGAACCGGGGCACCTGGAACGCCCAGCCGCGCCGGGGCTCCTCGGACAGCCCGCGCAGCCCGTGGACGGTGTAGTCGAGGGCCAGGGTGCCGCCCGGCTCCAGGTGCCCGGCGATCTCCCGCAGCAGCCCGGGGCGGGCGTGGGGCGGCACGGCCGAGATCATCGCCCCGGCCAGCAGGGCCAGCCGGTACGTACCCCGAAGCCGCAGGTCCGCCAGATCGGCCCGGGTGGTGACCAGGAGCCGTGCGACCTGCGGACCGATCCGCCGGCCCCAGGCCCGCAGCCGCTCCAGGCCGGCCGCGTCCCGGTCCACGGCCTCGACGGGGAACCCGTGCCGGGCGAACGGCACCGCCAGGCGCCCCGCCCCGCAGCCCAGGTCCAGGACCGGTCCGCCACAGCGCCGCGCGAGCCGCAGGTAGCCCGTGATGTCCGCGCTGTACGGGCCCAGCAGCGCGTCGTGCAGCCAGCCCGCGTCCTCGTCGGCCGGTGCCGCCGACTCCAGACCGGGCAGGTGGTCCGCCGGGAGCAGCGCCGGAGCGCCGTGGCGGGCGGGGAGCCGGGAGCCGGCCGGTGCGGGCGGCGGGACCGGCGCGAACGCGGCGGGCACGACCGGCATGACGGGCAGGGGAGTGCCGCTCGGTGTGTGCATCGCTCCTCCAGGGGCTCGCTCGGTCCAGCCGTCCGGGGCGTGGCTCCCGTGCCGCCGGGGGACCGCGCCGCCGCTCACATCCTGTCCCGCGGGCGGGCGCCGGGGCCAGCGTTGCCGGCTGCGTGAACACGCGATGGCGTGGATCTGCCACGCTCCCGCGGAGGAGGGGGAGCGGCGGTCCGTCAGAGGGTGCGGCCGAGCCGGACCGCGGTGAGCGGGGTGAACCCGTGGTGGGTGAAGAACGGCAGGCCCGGGGCCCGTTCGGCGGGGAGCGTGATCCGCTGGGACTCCGCCCCGTGCGCCCGCATCCGGGTCCCGGCGGCCGCCAGCAGGGCCGAGCCGACCCCCTGCCGGCGGTGCGCCGGGGCGGTGCACAGGGCGTAGAGCTCGCCCTCGGAGGGGAAGGGGACCCCGCCCGAGACGGCCCCCACGACGGTGCCCTCGGCATCGGCGGCCACCAGCCAGCCGAGCCAGGTGGGCGCCCCGCCGGGAATTTCAATTTCCGCCCGAATGCGGGGGAGCGAGCAATGGGCCGACACCAGCCGGCCGACGCGCATTTCTCCGAGGAGGTCGGTGTAGTCCTCGCGTATCGCCTCGGCGAGGAGCCGGGAAATCGCCGCAGCGTCCCGCGGAGCTGCCGTCCGCACGTCAGCCAGCAGCATCTATCCCCCACCTCTCGCCGTGCCGGTCCTGAGCCCGCACGCGCCCACAATAGCGGCCAATTCGAGTGGCCGGGGTCCGGGGGAAATCTACGAATTGGCTTAGTAAATAACCGGGTTGGCTGAACCCGCTATCAACGGGTCCAACAACAGAGCGCGACCAGCGGGAGGATGGCCGACGCCGAGGCGGCCACGGAGAACAGCCCGCGCAGCACCGGCCGCCCCGTCCCGCGCGGCCCCAGGATGCGGCGCATCCGCACCGCCGCCGACGGACCGCCCGCCGCGAACGCCTTGTGCGGCGCCCGCCCGGTCGCCAGCGCGTACAGCGCCGTGGCCAGCGCGTCGCTCGAACAGCCGCGCAGCGCCCGGTCGTCGGCGGCCATCTCCAGCAGCAGCGGCACCGTCCGCCCGCCGATCCGGGCCAGCGGGAGCCGGCGGAACACCGACGCGTACGCCCCCGCCGCCGCCACCAGCAGATGGTGGCGGCCGCCGATGTGGGCCCGCTCGTGCGCGAGCGCGGCGGCCAGCTCCCGCTCCGACAGCACTTCCAGCGCCCCCGTCGAGACCACGACCCGGCGCGAACGCCCCGGCAGGCAGTACACCGCCGGCCGCGGGTCCTCCAGTACGGTCACCCCCAGCCGGTCGTCGTACCGGCCCACCAGCCGCAGCAGTTCGGCGTGCCGGGTCCGGGCCCGGCGCGCCCGCACCAGCTCCCGTACGAATCCGGTCCCGGGCACCGCCAGCACCGCGAGCGCCGCCAGCGCGGCGAGGGCCTCGCGCGGGGTCGCGTCGAGCAGCCGGCCGGGCGGGGGCGCGTCGAGGGTCAGGGCCATGTCGACCAGCCGGTGACTGGTGTGCGCGGGCAGCAGCAGCTGCGCCGGCAGCATCGCCGTCGACGCCGCGAACAGGGCGCCGCACAGGATCCACACGGCCAGCCCCAGCCGGGGCGCCTGCTGCGCCCACGCGGCGCGGACCAGCATCCACGGCAGCATCAGCCCGGTCACCAGGGCGAGTCCCAGCGGCGGCAGCACGTGGTGGTTCACAGGGCGTCACCCGCCGCACCGGAGGGACGCTCGCAGCGGGCGGCGCGCAGGGCCTCGTCCAGCGCCTCCACGTCCTCGTGGGACATCCGCTCCACGAACCGCAGCAGCGTGGCCCGGCGGTCCTGGCTGTCGCCGAGCGCGTCCTGCATCAGTGCCGCGGTGTACTCCTCGCGGCTGCGCACCGCCTGGTACATCCACGCCCGGCCGGACTTCTCCCGGCTCAGCCAGCCCTTGCGGTGGAGGATGTCGGCCACGGTCATCACGGTGGTGTAGGCGACCTGGCGGCCCCGGTTGATGTCGTCGACTATCTCCCGGACGGAGGCGGGGCGTTCCCACTGCCACACCCGGTCCATGATCTCGGCTTCCAGCTCTCCCAGCCGGCGTACGCGCATGCTCGTAGCCCTCCCCTCGGCAGCGGCTCATCGTACGGCCCGCCCTCGCGGCGCGGGCATACCCCGGCCCGGTACGGGGGCCCCGGAGCGGGGTGCCGGCAACGCGGGAGCCCCTCCGCACGGTCTTCGTGCGGAGGGGCTCCGGGGCGCCGCGGCCGCCGGGCTACGCGCGGATCAGCCGGGCTATGGCCTTGCTCGCCTCGCCGACCTTCACCCTCGCCTCGTCCCCGCCCCGGGCGATGGCCTCGGTGACGCAGCAGGCGAGGTGCTCGTCGAGCAGGGTCACGGCGCAGGACTGGAGCGCGGCGTTGATCGCGGACACCTGGGTGAGGACCTCGATGCAGTAGACGTCCTCGGCGACCATCCGCTGGACCCCGCGGACCTGGCCCTCGATCCGCCGCAGGCGCCGGATGACGTCTTCCTTGTGCTCTACGTAACCGGCCACGGGGGCTCCTCAGTTGGAGGCGGCCCGGAAGCCGCGCAGTCGCAGGCTGTTGCCGACGACGAAGACCGAGGAGAAGGCCATGGCCGCTCCGGCGATCATCGGGTTGAGCAGTCCGGCCGCGGCGAGCGGCAGGGCGGCCACGTTGTAGGCGAAGGCCCAGAACAGGTTCGAGCGGATGGTGCCGAGCGTCTTGCGGGCGAGGCGGATGGCGTCGGCCGCCGAGCGCAGGTCCCCGCGTACGAGGGTCAGGTCGCCCGCCTCGATGGCGGCGTCGGTGCCGGTGCCCATGGCCAGGCCCAGGTCGGCCTGGGCCAGGGCGGCCGCGTCGTTGACCCCGTCGCCCACCATCGCGACGCTGCGGCCCTCGGCCTGGAGCCGCTTGACCACGTCCACCTTGTCCTGCGGCATGACCTCGGCGATCACCTCGTCGATGCCCACCTCGCGGGCCACCGACTCGGCCACGGCCTTGTTGTCGCCGGTCAGCAGGATCGGGGTCAGGCCCAGGGCGCGCAGCCGGCGGATCGCCTCGGCGCTGGTGTCCTTGACGGCGTCCGCGACCTCCAGCACCGCGCGGGCCTCGCCGTCCCAGGCCACCGCGATCGCGGTGCGCCCGGCCGACTCGGCGTCGGACTTGGCGCGCTCCAGGTGCGGGGGCAGCTCCATCGCCCACTCGGCGAGCAGCTTGCCGCGGCCGACGAGGACGGCGTGGCCCTCGACGACGCCCTGGACGCCGAGGCCCGGGATGTTGGCGAAGTCCTCGGGGACGGGCAGGGTCCCGACGCGGGCGGCGGCGCCCGCGGCGACGGCCTGGGCGATGGGGTGCTCGGAGGCGTGCTCCAGGGCTCCGGCCAGGCGCAGCACGTCGGTCTCGTCGGTGCCCTCGGCGGTGTGCACGTGCAGCAGGGTCATCCGGCCGGTGGTGACGGTGCCGGTCTTGTCCAGGACGATGGTGTCGACCTTGCGGGTGGACTCCAGGACCTCGGGGCCCTTGATCAGGATGCCGAGCTGGGCGCCCCGCCCGGTGCCGACCAGGAGGGCGGTCGGGGTGGCCAGGCCCAGGGCGCAGGGGCAGGCGATGATCAGGACGGCGACGGCGGCGGTGAAGGCGGCCGAGAGGCCGGAGCCGGTGCCGAGCCAGAAGCCGAGGGTGGCCAGGGCGATGGCGATGACGACCGGCACGAACACGGCGGAGATCTTGTCGGCGAGCCGCTGGGCGGCGGCCTTGCCGTTCTGCGCGTCCTCGACCAGCCGGGCCATGCGGGAGAGCTGGGTGTCGGAGCCGACCCGGGTGGCCTCGACGACCAGGCGGCCGCCGGCGTTGAGCGTGGCGCCGGTGACGGAGTCGCCGACGGAGACCTCGACCGGGACGGACTCGCCGGTGAGCATCGAGGCGTCCACGGCGGAGGAGCCCTCGACGACCGTGCCGTCGGTGGCGATCTTCTCGCCCGGGCGGACCAGGAAGCGGTCGCCGACCTGGAGGTCGGCCGTGGGCACGGTCACCTCGTGGCCGCCGCGCAGCACGGTGACCTCCTTGGCGCCCAGCTCCAGCAGTGCCTTGAGGGCGGCGCCGGCCTTGCGCTTGGACTTCGCCTCGAAGTACCGGCCGGCCAGGATGAAGGTGGTGACGCCGGCCGCGGCCTCCAGATAGATGTTCCCGGCGCCGTCGGTGCGGGCGATGGTGAACTCGAAGGCGTGGGTCATGCCGGGGGTGCCGGCCGTCCCGAAGAACAGGGCCCACAGCGACCACAGGAACGCGGCGATCGTGCCCACCGAGATCAGGGTGTCCATGGTGGCCGCGCCGTGCTTGGCGTTGGTCCAGGCGGCGCGGTGGAAGGGCCAGGCGGCGTACGTGACCACGGGCGCGGCCAGCGTCAGCGAGAGCCACTGCCAGAAGTCGATCTGGAGCGCCGGGACCATCGCCATCGCGATGACGGGCACGGAGAGCACGACGGCGGTGGTGAGCCGCTGGCGCAGCGGGGCCAGCTCGTCGGTCTCGGCCGGCTCCTCCCCGGCGCCGGACGCGGCGGAGGAGCGCGGCGGCGCGGGCTCCTGCGCGGTGTAGCCGGTGGCCTCGACGGTGGCGATCAGGTCCGCGACGGAGATGTCGGCGTCGAAGGTGACCTTCGCCTTCTCGGTGGCGTAGTTGACGGTCGCCTCGACGCCGTCCATCCGGTTGAGCTTCTTCTCGATGCGTGCCGCGCACGAGGCGCAGGTCATGCCGCCGATGGCGAGCTCGACCTGGGCGGCGCCGGGGGTGATGGTGGTCATGAGTGCTGCTCCTCGTTCGAGCGCGGGGTCGGTGCCGGGGCCCGGTGGACGGACGGGGCCCCGGCGTCCGGGTGGGTCGGGGTGGGGCGGGGCGTCAGGCCCGGCCGGTGAGCTCGTAGCCCGCGTCGTCGACGGCCTCGGCGATCGCGGCGTCGTCCGGCTCGCCGGCCGTGGTCACGGTGACGGTGCCGCCGTCCACGTCCACGTCCACCGAGATGACCCCGGCGAGCGCGCCGACGGACCCGGTGATGGCGGTCCGGCAGTGTCCGCAGCTCATGCCGGACACGCGGTAGACGGTGGCGGTGCTGTCGACGACGGCGACGGTGGTCGTGGTCTCACCGTTGGAGGCGCAGGCGCCATCGGGGGAACAGCAGGAAGACATGGGCTTCTCCTTGATCGTGCAGATACCCTCTGGGGGTATCCGGGCTGACTCCAGATATACCCCCCCTAGGTATCCATGCGCAAGAGTTTCCCGCGCTTGACTTGATACCCCCTGGGGGTATGGTGGAGATCCATTGAACCGCTGTACGCGGCAGCTACGTCGTACGGGAGACCAGGCATGAACACCGGAGTGAAGATCACCGCCTTCGCCGCCGCACTCGCGGGGGCCTTCGGCGCCGCCTACGGGGTCGGGGTGGGCGTCGGCCCCGTGGGCGAGCCGGCGAAGGCGGAACACGCGAGCCACGCGACCCAGGCGAAGGCGCCGGCCGCCGAGGGCGGACACGGCGGCCACGAGCAGGCCGCGGCCCAGGGCCCGGCGGCCGGCGG
The DNA here is from genome assembly GCF_040684675.1 of Streptomyces sp. NPDC089915. NCBI lineage: Bacteria > Bacillati > Actinomycetota > Actinomycetes > Kitasatosporales > Streptomycetaceae > Streptomyces > Streptomyces sp. NPDC089915. The sequence continues at coordinate 15,742 of NZ_JBFBGN010000121.1, forward strand.
CCTCCAGATCTCCGACGCCGGCTACACCCTGAGCCTGGACACCCCCGGCATCGCCCCGGGCCAGGGCGAGCTCAGGTTCTCGGTGAAGGACGCGGCCGGCCGCAAGGTCACCGGCTACAAGGCCGAGCACGGCAAGGAACTGCACTTCATCGTCGCCTCGCGCGACCTGACCGTCTTCCGCCACCTCCACCCGGTGCGCGCGCAGGACGGCACCTGGTCCACCCCGGTCGACCTGCCCGCCGCCGGCGCCTACAAGGCCTTCGCCGACTTCACCCCCTCGGACGGGGCCGCGAAGAACGTCACCCTGGGCGCCGACCTCACCGTCCCCGGCGCCTACGCGCCGAACCCGATGCCCCCGGTCGCGCCCACCGCGGAGGTGGACGGCTACCAGGTGGCGCTCGGCGGGACCCTGGACCCCGGCAAGCCCGGCGAGCTGAAGCTCACCGTCAGCAAGGACGGCAGGCCCGTCACCGACCTGGAGCCCTACCTCGGGGCGTACGGGCACCTCGTCGCCCTGCGTGACGGGGACCTCGCCTACCTGCACGTCCACCCCAACGAGGGCGGCCCCGGCCCGGACGTCTCCTTCACGGCCACCGCCCCCAGCGCCGGCGCCTACCGGCTCTTCCTGGACTTCCAGCACCAGGGCAAGGTCCGCACCGCGGCCTTCACCGTCCGGGCCGGCGGCGACGGGGCGGCGGCCCCCGCGCCCGCCGCGCAGCCGGGCGGGTCAGCGCAGCCGGCCGGGGAGGAGCAGGGCGGTCACTCCCACTGACCGCCCGGCGGAACATCCCGCGGCCCGTCCTCGTTGTCGACATACCCCCCAGGGGTAAAGAAGGCCCGATGAAGGGAAGCGATCGCCGTGCCCGGTTACACCTCCCACAAGGACGACGTCCTCAAGCGGCTGCGCCGCATCGAAGGCCAGGTGCGCGGACTCCAGCGCATGGTCGAGGAGGGGACGTACTGCATCGACGTGCTCACCCAGGTCAGCGCCGCCACCAAGGCCCTGCAGTCCTTCGGGCTGACCATGATGGAGGACCACCTGCACTCCTGCGTCGCGGACGCCATCGCCGAGGGCGGGGACCAGGCCCGCGGCAAGGTCGAGGAGGCCTCGCGTGCCATCGCCCGCCTGGTCCGCGCCTGAGGCGGCCCGCCAGGCCTGAGGCGGCCCGCCCGCGGACGCGGGTCCGGGCCGGCCCCCGGTGGGGAGCCGGCCCGGACGCGGTGCCCCAGGGGGCGGGGATCAGGCGAGGTCGAACCGGTCCAGGTCCATCACCTTGGCCCACGCCGCGACGAAGTCCCCGACGAACTTCTCCTTCGCGTCGTCGCTCGCGTACACCTCGGCCACGGCGCGCAGCTCGGAGTTGGAGCCGAAGACCAGGTCGGCCCGGGTGCCCGTCCACTTGACGGCGCCCGTCGCGGCGTCGAGGCCCTCGAAGGAGGTCTCGTCCTGCGACACCGCCCTCCACGTCGTGCCCAGGTCGAGCAGGTTGACGAAGAAGTCGTTGGTCAGGGCCCCGGGGGTGTCCGTGAAGACTCCGTACGAGGACTGCCCGTGGTTGGCGCCCAGCACGCGCAGGCCGCCGACGAGGACGGTCATCTCGGGCGCGCTCAGCGTCAGCAGGTTGGCCCTGTCCAGCAGCAGGTACTCGGCCGGCAGCCGGTTGCCCTTGCCGAGGTGGTTGCGGAAGCCGTCGGCCGCCGGCTCCATCGCGGCGAAGGAGTCCACGTCCGTCTGCTCCTGCGAGGCGTCCACCCGGCCCGGGCTGAAGGGCACCTCGACGTCGAAGCCCGCGTCCTTCGCGGCCTTCTCGACGGCCGCGCCGCCCGCGAGGACCACCAGGTCGGCCATCGAGACCCGCTTGCCGTCCGAGCGGCCCTCGTCGAAGGACCGCTTGATCCCCTCCAGGGCGCGCAGCACGCCCGCCAGCCGGTCCGGCTCGTTGACCTCCCAGCCGCTCTGCGGCTGGAGCCGGATCCGCCCGCCGTTGGCACCGCCGCGCTTGTCGCTGCCGCGGAAGGAGGAGGCGGCCGCCCACGCGGCGGACACCAGATCGCCCACCGGCAGGCCCGAGGCCAGCACCCGGGCCTTGAGGTCGGCGGTCTCCGCCGCGTCCAGGGGCTCGTGCGTCCGGGCGGGCAGCGGGTCCTGCCACAGCAGCTGCTCGGCCGGCACCTCCGGGCCCAGGTAGCGGACGACGGGGCCCATGTCGCGGTGGGTCAGCTTGTACCAGGCGCGGGCGAACGCGTCCGCGAAGGCGGCCGGGTCGGCGTGGAAGCGCCGCGAGATCGGCTCGTAGACCGGGTCGAAGCGCAGCGACAGGTCGGTCGTCAGCATCGTCGGGGCGTGCGTCTTCGACGGGTCGTGCGCGTCGCGCACCGTGCCCGCGCCGGCGCCCTCCTTCGGCCGCCACTGGTGGGCGCCGGCGGGGCTGGAGAACAGCTCCCACTCGTAGCCGAAGAGGATGTCGAAGAAGCCGTTGTCCCAGGTGGTCGGGGTGTCGGTCCAGATGCCCTCCAGACCGCTGGTGATCGCGTCTCCGCCCTTGCCGGTGCCGTACGAGTTCGCCCAGCCGAGGCCCTGCGCCGCCATCGGCGCGCCCTCCGGGGCCTCGCCGACGCTCTCGGCCGGGCCCGCGCCGTGGGTCTTGCCGAAGGTGTGGCCGCCGGCGATCAGGGCGACCGTCTCCTCGTCGTTCATCGCCATCCGGTGAAACGTTTCACGGATGTCGCGGGCGGCGGCGACGGGGTCCGGGGTGCCGTTCGGGCCCTCCGGGTTCACGTAGATCAGGCCCATCTGGACCGCGCCGAGCGGGTTCTCCAGCTCGCGGTCGCCGGTGTAGCGCCGGTCGTCGAGCCAGGTGGTCTCCGGGCCCCAGTACACGTCCTCGTCGGGCTCCCAGACGTCCGGGCGGCCGCCGCCGAAGCCGAAGGTCTCGAAGCCCATCGTCTCCAGGGCGACGTTCCCGGTGAGGATCATGAGGTCGGCCCAGGACAGGGCGCGGCCGTACTTCTTCTTCACCGGCCACAGCAGGCGGCGGGCCTTGTCGAGGTTGCCGTTGTCCGGCCAGCTGTTGAGCGGCGCGAACCGCTGCTGGCCGGCCCCGGCGCCGCCGCGGCCGTCACTGATCCGGTACGTGCCCGCGCTGTGCCAGGCCATCCGGATCATGAAGGGGCCGTAGTGGCCGAAGTCGGCGGGCCACCAGTCCTGCGAGGTCGTCAGGACCTCGGCGATGTCCCGCTTGACGGCGGGCAGGTCGAGGGTGTTGAAGGCCTCGGCGTAGTCGAACCCCTCGCCCAGCGGGTTCGCCACGGCGGGGTTCTTCGCGAGGATCTTCAGGTTGAGCGAATCCGGCCACCACTGGCGGTTCCCGCCGCCCTGGGTCGGGTGCGGGGCGCGGTCGTGGGCGACCGGGCAGCCTTCCGTTTGCTTCTCAGACATGGGAATCCTTCCGCACCGGGGGTGACGCGGTGCACGGAAATCGCTGGAGTGTTTTTCCTGTCCCTTGGCTATCGGCAAATCCGATCCTACGATGGACGGATTCCAAGTCAAGAAGCGCGCCAAGCGACGCCTCCGCGGGCACCCGGACCTGCGCGGACGGGCGCCGCTCCGGCGCGTGCCCGGCCGTCGGCGGCCAGGCCGGACACCGTGCCCGCCGCCGACCCCCGCCCCGCACCGGCGGTTCCCGCGCCCCGCTTGCGCACCGCTCCGAATGCGGGACAATTCGCGGGGACCGCCCGCTCCCGGACGAAATCGGAATTTCCGCGACGGTGAATTCACCGGGTCCAGCGGGTAAAGGCCGGAAACGCCCCGAGCCGTCGTACCGGTCGTCCACAGGCCAGGGCGGACGGGACGGGAGTGTCACGGGGTGCCGCTAGGCTTCTCGGATGGCCCTTTCGGACGCTTCCCCCGAGATCTCAGACGAGGTCCCCGACGCACTGCGCGTGCTCCACCGCGTCTTCGGATACGGCTCCTTCCGCGGTGAGCAGCAGGAGATCATCGAGCAGCTGATCGGCGGCGGCGACGCCCTCGTGCTGATGCCCACCGGCGGCGGCAAGTCGCTCTGCTACCAGATCCCGGCGCTCGTCAGAGAGGGCACGGGCATCGTGATCTCCCCGCTGATCGCGCTGATGCAGGACCAGGTGGACGCGCTCACCGCCCTCGGCGTCCGGGCCGGGTTCCTCAACTCCACGCAGGACCCCTACGAGCGGCAGGCCGTGGAACAGGCCTTCCTCGCCGACGAGCTCGACCTGCTCTACCTCGCCCCCGAGCGGCTGCGCACCGAGGGGACCCAGCGCCTGCTCGACCGGGGCAAGGTGTCCCTGTTCGCCATCGACGAGGCGCACTGCGTCGCCCAGTGGGGCCACGACTTCCGGCCCGACTACCTCGCGCTGTCGATGCTGCACGAGCGCTGGCCCAAGGTGCCCCGGATCGCCCTGACCGCGACGGCCACCGAGGCCACCCACGCCGAGATCGCGGCCCGGCTGGGCCTGGAGGACGCCCGGCACTTCGTCGCCAGCTTCGACCGGCCGAACATCCAGTACCGCATCGTCCCCAAGGACAACCCGGCCCGGCAGCTGCTGGAGCTCATCCGCACCGAGCACGACGGGGACGCCGGCGTCGTCTACTGCCTGTCCCGCGCCTCGGTGGAGAAGACCGCCGCCTTCCTGGTGGAACAGGGCATCGACGCCGTCCCGTACCACGCCGGCATGGACGCCCGCGCGCGTGCCGCGAACCAGGCCCGCTTCCTGCGCGAGGACGGGGTCGTGGTGGTCGCCACCATCGCCTTCGGCATGGGCATCGACAAGCCCGACGTCCGCTTCGTCGCCCACCTCGACCTGCCCAAGTCCGTGGAGGGCTACTACCAGGAGACCGGCCGCGCCGGCCGCGACGGCGAGCCCGCCACGGCCTGGCTCGCGTACGGCCTCCAGGACGTGGTCCAGCAGCGCAAGCTCATCGACGGCTCCGAGGGCGACGACGCCCACCGCCGCTCCCTGGGCATGCACCTGGACGCCATGCTCGCCCTGTGCGAGACGGTCGACTGCCGACGGGAACGGCTGCTGGAGTACTTCGGCCAGCACGGCGGCGCCTGCGGCAACTGCGACACCTGCCTGACCCCCGCCGAGTCCTGGGACGGGACGGTCGCCGCCCAGAAACTGCTGTCCACGGTGTGGCGGCTGGCCAAGGAGCGCCGCCAGAAGTTCGGCGCCGGCCAGATCATCGACATCCTCCAGGGCAAGAAGACCGCCAAGGTCATCCAGTTCGACCACGACGGCCTCTCGGTGTTCGGCGTCGGCGCGGACCTGGGCACCGCCGAGTGGCGCGGCGTCGTCCGGCAGCTGTTGGCGCTGCGGCTGCTGGCCGTCGAGGGCGACTACGGCACCCTCGTCCTCACCGACGCCAGCGGCGAGGTGCTGGGCGGGCGCCGCACCGTCCAGATGCGCAAGGAGAAGAAGGCGCCGGCCGCCGCCCGCAAGGAGTCGGGGTCCCGCTCCGGGAAGGGCGCCCGCGTCCCCGTCGACCTGCCGCCGGCCGCCGTACCGGTCTTCGAGGTCCTGCGCGCCTGGCGGGCCGCGACGGCCAAGGAGCAGGGCGTGCCCGCGTACGTCGTGTTCCACGACGCGACGCTCCGGGAGATCGCGACGCGGCTCCCCGGCACGGTCGCGGAACTGGGCGGCATCGGCGGCGTCGGCGAGGCCAAGCTCGCCAAGTACGCCGAGGGCCTCCTCGACGCCCTGGCCGAGTGCCGGGCCGACGGCGCCGCCGCCACCGCGGCGCCCGCCGGCACCCCGGCTCCGGCCGCGGCCGCCCCGGCTCAGGCCGCCCCGGCCCCCGCCGCCGCGCCCCGGAAGGCGGCCCCGGCCCCCGAGGAGCCCCCGTTCGAGGAGGAACCGCCCTTCGACCTCGACGAGATGGACCCGCCGTGGGACGACTGGCGCTAGGGCCTGTCGTCAAACTCCCGTCTGCCCCGCGACGCCTGGCACGCGCTCTCGCCGCACCGGGCGAAAGCCAAGTACGTCCAGTACGCGGGCT
>NZ_JBFBGN010000122.1:0-21328 GCF_040684675.1 Streptomyces sp. NPDC089915
GCCGCGGCCGCCGCCCCGCGCACCGCCGGGACCCCCTCGGGCCCGGGCATCGCCCCCGGCGAGCCGGACCCGAACGGCGGCGGGGTGACCTACCGGGCGGACGGGCCGCTGCCGCAGGCCCCGGCCTCCGCGCCCTCCTTCGCCGCGTCCGGGGAGGTCACCTCGGAGGAGGTGGCCCGCCTCGCGCAGGCCCTCGGGATCTCCGGCGCGCCCCGGCTCAGCGGGGAGCAGTGGCTGGCGGGCGAGGCCGCCGACGGGGCCGGGCCCCGGCTGACCGTCACCCGCAAGGCCCCCGGCACCTGGAGCTTCTCCCGCTTCCAGGCCGGTGCGGGGGACGACTGCGTGCGCGGCAAGGACACCTGTGGCCCGGCCACCCTCCCCGAGGGGGGCTCCGGCGGGGCGAAGCCGGCCGCGCCGCAGGGCTCGGGCTCCGGCGCCCCGGTGTCGGAGGACGCGGCGAAGGCCGCGGCGGCGCCGGTGCTGGCGGCCGCCGGGCAGGACGGCGCGAAGGTGGACGCCCGTCTGGTGACGGGTTCGGTCCGGGTGGTGGTGGCGGACCCGGTGGTGGGCGGCCTGCCCACGCAGGGCTGGTCCACCCGGATCACCGTCGGGGCGGAGGGCCGGCCGGTGGCGGGCAGCGGGGAGCTGAAGGCTCCGGTCCGCGCGGCCGAGCAGCCCGTGGTCGGGGCCGCCGAGGCCCTGGACCGGCTCAACGCGGCGGGCAGGGGCGGCGGCGGCACCGGCCCGGGCCCGAGCGGCTGCGCGACCTCGGTGCCGCTGACCCCGGACACCGCGGCGGGGGCCACGGACACCCTGCCGTGCAACCCGGAGCCGCGGCCGATGAAGCCGCCGCGGACGGAGAGCGTGAAGGGGGCCGTGCTCGGACTGGCCGCGGGGACGGTCGACGGCGGGCGGGGTCTCGTGCCTGCCTGGCTGTTCGAGGTGGCGGGCAAGGACGGCGGGCCGGGGCGCACGGTGGTCCAGCCGGCGGCCAAGGACGACGGCGGCTCCACCGCCCCGGTGCCCCCGCAGGGCCACACCGTGCCCGGGTTCTCGTACGCGCAGGACGACCGGACGCTGACGGTCGACTTCTGGGGCGGGGCGTGCAGCACCTACGCGCTGGAGGCGCGGGAGGAGGCCGGCTCGGTCCTGGTGAAGATCACGGACACCCCGAACAAGTCCGGCCAGGCCTGCATCATGCTCGCGAAGGAGATGTCCGTCACGGCGCGGCTGAGCCGGCCGCTGGGCGAGCGCAAGGTGGTCGACGCGACGACGGGCAAGGCCCTCACCCGCCGGTAGGCGCGGGCGGAAAGGGGCGAGGGCCCGGGCTCCGGTCGGATCGACCGGGGCCCGGGCCCTCGTCGTGCGCGTTCAGCCGGGTTTAGCTGAAGGAGTCGCCGCAGGCGCAGGAGCCCGTGGCGTTCGGGTTGTCGATCGTGAAGCCCTGCTTCTCGATGGTGTCGACGAAGTCGATGGAGGCGCCGCCCAGGTAGGGGGCGCTCATGCGGTCGGTGACGACCTTGACGCCGTCGAAGTCCTTGACCACGTCGCCGTCGAGGGAGCGCTCGTCGAAGAAGAGCTGGTAGCGCAGGCCGGAGCAGCCGCCGGGCTGGACGGCGACGCGCAGCGCCAGGTCATCGCGGCCTTCCTGCTCCAGCAGGGTACGGACCTTCTCGGCGGCGGCGTCGGACAGGAGGATGCCGTCGCTCACAGTGGTCTTGTCGTCCTGTACGGACATCTGCATTCACTCCCGAAGTGGGCGGCTCCCCGCCGGTGGCTGGGGAAACGTCGGACTCTTGCCGTCGGTGGCAACCAGCGGGACCGCGGTTTCATTCCGGGTCCGGCGCCTTGTTTCAGATATTCATGCTCGCACACCTGTGGGGAGCGGTGGACCTCTTGCGGAGGGCGGCTGGAGTGCGCCGCTCCGGAGCGGGCGAATGCGTCACATCGACATTATCGCCATCGTCAAAGTGACGTGAAGCGGTTATGATAGATAACGTCATATAGACGAGAAGTCGAAGTGACGCCTTCGGAAGCCCTCTTCGGAAGGCACCTAGTCGCAGAACAGAAAGGGTGCGTGTCGTGACCACCGCCCAGCCCTTGGACGTCCAGCCGACGCCCCTTGCCCTGCTGCTGCTCGGCCGCGAGTCCGACCCCAAGAGCGAGCGCGGCGTGGAGTGCCCCGGCGACCTGCCCTCGCCCTCGGACCCGGACCTCGTGGCCCGCGCCCGCGCGGCCAAGGAGAAGCTCGGGGACAAGGTCTTCATCCTCGGGCACCACTACCAGCGTGACGAGGTCATCGAGTTCGCCGACGTCACCGGCGACTCCTTCAAGCTCGCCCGCGACGCCGCCGCCAAGCCGGAGGCCGAGTACATCGTCTTCTGCGGTGTGCACTTCATGGCCGAGTCCGCGGACATCCTGACCTCCGACGCCCAGAAGGTCGTCCTGCCCGACCTCGCGGCCGGCTGCTCGATGGCCGACATGGCCACCGCCGAGCAGGTCGCCGAGTGCTGGGACGCGCTCACCGACGCCGGGATCGCCGGCAGCACCGTGCCCGTCTCGTACATGAACTCCTCCGCCGACATCAAGGCCTTCACCGGCAAGCACGGCGGCACGATCTGTACCTCCTCCAACGCGAAGAAGGCCCTGGAGTGGGCCTTCGAGCAGGGCGAGAAGGTGCTCTTCCTGCCCGACCAGCACCTGGGCCGCAACACCGCCGTCCGCGACATGGGCATGTCCCTGGACGACTGCGTGGTCTACAACCCGCACAAGCCGAACGGCGGGCTGACCGCCGAGCAGCTGCGCGGCGCGAAGATGATCCTGTGGCGCGGCCACTGCTCGGTCCACGGCCGCTTCTCGGTGGACTCGGTCAACGACGTGCGCGAGCGCATCCCGGGCGTCAACGTGCTGGTGCACCCCGAGTGCAAGCACGAGGTCGTCGCGGCCGCGGACTACGTCGGCTCGACGGAGTACATCATCAAGGCGCTGGAGGCGGCCCCGGCCGGCTCCAAGTGGGCCATCGGCACCGAGCTGAACCTGGTCAAGCGGCTGGCGAACCGATTCGCCGCCGAGGACAAGGAAGTCGTCTTCCTCGACAAGACGGTCTGCTTCTGCTCGACGATGAACCGCATCGACCTCCCCCACCTGGTGTGGACCCTGGAGTCCCTGGCCGAGGGCAACCTCGTCAACCAGATCCAGGTCGACAAGGAGACCGAGGCCTTCGCCAAGCTCGCGCTGGAGCGGATGCTGTCCCTCCCGTAGGCGGCACGCACACGCACGAAGGGGCGCCCCCCGGCGGGGGCGCCCCTTCGGCGTTCACGGTGCCGTACGGATCAGACGGTCACCCGGTCCTCGTCCGCGGCGGGCACCACCGTCAGCTTCGCCTCCCGCCTGGCCGAACGGCGCTCGCGGCGGCGCTCCTTGCGGAGCTCGATCGCCGTGTAGAGCGTCGGGACCAGCAGCAGCGTCAGCAGGGTGGAGCTGACCAGGCCGCCGATCACGACCACCGCGAGCGGCTGCGAGATGAAGCCGCCCTCGCCGGTGACGCCGAGCGCCATCGGGAGCAGCGCGAAGATCGTCGCCAGGGCCGTCATCAGGATCGGCCGCAGCCGGTGCCGGCCGCCCTCGACGACCGCCTCGACCACGCCCAGGCCCTGCGCCCGGTACTGGTTGACCAGGTCGATCAGAACGATGGCGTTGGTCACCACGATGCCGATGAGCATCAGCATGCCGATCATCGCCGGGACGCCCATCGGGGTGCCGGTGACGATGAGCAGGCCGAGCGCGCCGGTGGCCGCGAACGGGATGGAGACCAGCAGGATCAGCGGCTGGACCAGCGAGCGGAAGGTCCCGACCAGCAGCAGGAACACGATCGCGACGGCGGCGAGCATGGCCAGGCCCAGGGAGCCGAAGGCCTTGCTCTGGTCCTGGGAGACGCCGCCGATGGAGGCCGTGGCCCCGTCGGGCAGGTGCAGTGCCTTGATCTTGGTCTGGAGCGCGGAGCTGACGGCGCCGGTGTTGTCGCCGACCGGCTTGGCGGTGATGGTCGCGGCGCGGGCGCCGTCGATCCGGGTCATCGCGACCGGGCCCGGGACCTCCTTGACCTCGGCGATGTCGCCCAGCTTGGCCGGGCCGACCGGCAGCGCCTGGAGCTCGGCCAGGGTGGTGGCCGGGTGCGCGGACTTGATGACGACGTCCCGCTCGGTGTCGTCCAGTACGGCCTTGCCCGCCGGGTTGCCCCGTACGGCCTGCGAGACGATCGCGCCGAGCGCGGCCTGGCTGACCCCGGCCTCGGCGGCCTTGGGGGTGGCGGTCACCGAGATGCGGGGCACGGACTGCGAGAGGTCGCTCTGGACGTCGGTGACGTCCTTGAGGGTGGCGACCTCGGCCCGGACCTGCTCGGCGGCCTTGGCCAGCACGCCGGCGTCGCCGGCCTTGACGACCACGCTGAGGTTGGAGCCGCCGAAGCCGCCGCCCGCGGCGATCTTGGTGTCGCCGATGCCGTCGAGCTTCGCCAGCCGGGCCGTGATGTCCTTCTTCACGGCCTCGGCGTCGTCCGCGCTCTCCAGCGTGACCTGGTACGAGGCCTGGTTGGAGCCCGTACCGCCGCCGAAGGCGGCCATGAAGCCGGAGGAGCCGACGGTGACCTGGTAGTCCTTGACGCCCTTGACCGAGGCGAGGACCTTCTCCACCTTGCGGGCCGCCTCGTCGGAGGCGCCGAGCGAGGTGCCCGGGGCCAGCTCCTGCTTGAGGGTGAGGACGTCCTGCTTGCTCTGGTCGAAGAAGTTGGTCTTCAGCAGCGGGGTCATCGCGAAGGTGGCGACGAGCACGACGACCGCGATGGCCATGCTGGTCAGGCGGCGCCGGGTGGCGAAGCCCAGGACGCGGACGTAGAGCCGCTGGAGGCGGCTGCGCGCCTCCTTCTCCTCCGCCTCGCGCCGGGCCCGGTCCGGATCCCCGGCGGTGCCCTTCGGCGCGCGCAGGAACCAGTACGACAGCACGGGCACGACCGTCAGCGAGACGATCAGCGAGGCCAGCAGGGACGCGGTGACGGTGATCGAGAACGGGCCGAACAGCTCGCCGACCATGCCGCCGACCAGGCCGATGGGCAGGAAGACGGCGACCGTGGTGAGCGTGGACGAGGTGACCGCGCCGGCCACCTCCTTGACCGCCGTGAGGATCGCGGTCTCGCGGTCCTCGCCGTAGCCGAGATGGCGCTTGATGTTCTCCAGGACGACGATCGAGTCGTCGACGACCCGGCCGATGGCGATGGTGAGCGCGCCCAGGGTCAGCATGTTCAGCGACAGGTCCTGGGTCCACAGCACGATCAGCGCGAGGACGATGGACAGCGGGATGGAGACCGCGGTGACCAGCGTGGAGCGGATCGAGGCCAGGAAGAGCAGGATCACGACCACCGCGAAGGCCAGGCCGAGCATGCCCTCGGTGGTGAGCCCGGAGATGGACTTGGCGACGGCCGGGCCCTGGTCGCTGACCACGGTGAGCGCGGCGCCGGAGCCGAGCGTGGAGCTCAGCTCGGGGAGCTTGTCCTTCACGGCGTCCGAGATCGCGACGGCGCTGCCGTCCTTGTCCATGGTGAGCGTGAGGGAGAGGCTGGGCCTGCCGTTGGTCCGGGTGATCGAGGCGGCCGCGGCGGGCTCCTGCTTCACCGTGGCCACGTCGCCGAGGCGTACGGCGGGCTTGCCGGGGCCCGGGCTCAGCCGCAGGTCCTCCAGCTGGGCCAGCGAGGTGTAGCCGGCGCCGACCCGGACGGTGCGGTTCCTGCCCGCCTCGTCGAAGGAGCCGGCCGGGACGGTCGCGCCGCCCGCCTGGAGGCCCTGGGCGAGCGTGGCGCCGTCGAGGCCCGCCGCGGCGAGCCTGGCGCCGTCGGGGGTGACGGTGACCTGGAGCTTGCGGACCCCGTCGAGGGTGACCTGGCGGACGCCCGCGATGTCCGACAGGACCGGGACGACGCTGCGGTTCAGCTGGTCGGCGAGCGCCTGCTGGTCCTTGTCCGAGGTGGCGGCGAGGACGACGGTGGGCATGTCGTCGGTGGAGCCGGCCACCACCTGCGGGTCCACGTCGGCGGGCAGCCGGACGCGCGCCCGGTTGACGGCCTGCTGGACGTCGGCGACGAGCTGCTTGGTGCCGCCGCTGCCGTAGTCGAAGCCGGCCCGGATGAGGGCGTTGCCCTCGCTGGCGGTGGAGGTGATGCCGGTGAGGCCGTCGACGCCCTTGAGGGAGGCCTCGATCGGCTCGATGACCTGCTTCTCCACGACGTCGGGCGAGGCACCCTGGTACGGCGCGAGCACGGAGACCATCGGCAGTTCGATGGTGGGCAGCAGCTGCTGCTTGAGCTGGGGGATGGCTATGGCGCCGAAGACGAGCGCGACGATCGACACGAGGCCGATCAGCGCTCTCTGGGCCAGGCTGAAGCGGGACAGCCAGGACATGGGTGGGATCTCTCTGCAGGTACGTCTACGAGGTCATGCCGTCAGGCACACGCGAGGGGCCTCTCAGCCTCGCCCACCCGGCGGCGCCGCAGCGTCGCTCCCAGGTCCAGTCCCCCGCTCCCGGCATACCGCGTCGGGAGTACGCCGCCCTACTGCGGACCGCTCGGTCCGTCGGTGCGCGGCCGGACCAGGCCCGATTCGTACGCGATGACCACCAATTGCGCCCGGTCCCGGGCCCCGAGCTTGGCCATGGCCCGGTTGACGTGGGTCTTCACCGTCAGCGGGCTGACCTCCAGGCGGCCGGCGATGCCGTCGTTGGACAGGCCCGCGGCCACCAGGACGAGGACCTCGCGCTCGCGCCCGGTGAGCGCGGCGAGCCGCTCGGCGTGCGCCGAACCGGCGGCGGGGGCGTCGGCCCGGCCGCCCTGGGCCAGGAAGCTGGCGATCAGCCCCTTGGTGGCGGCCGGGGAGAGCAGCGCCTCGCCGGCGGCCGCGACGCGGATGGCGTTGAGCAGCTCGTCGGGTTCGGCGCCCTTGCCGAGGAAGCCCGAGGCCCCCGCGCGCAGCGCCTGGACCACGTACTCGTCCACCTCGAAGGTGGTCAGCATGACGACCCGGACCCCGGCGCAGTCGGGGTCCTCGCTGATCATGCGGGTGGCGGCGAGGCCGTCGGTGCCGGGCATGCGGATGTCCATGAGGACCACGTCGGCGTGCTCCGTGCGGGCGAGGGCGTACGCCTGGGCCCCGTCGGAGGCCTCCCCGACGACCCGCATGTCGGGTTCGGAGTCGACCAGCACCTTGAACGCGCTGCGCAGCAGCGCCTGGTCGTCGGCGAGCAGCACCTTGATGGGGGCCGCGCCCCGCTCCTGAGCCCGGTTCTCGTCCACGCCCCGAAGGGTACGCGGGCGGCGGGACGGGGGTCAGCCGAGGGCGAGGACGACGAGGACGGTGGTGGCCGCCGTCTCGCAGAGGGCGCCGAAGACGTCGCCGGTGACCCCGTCGAAGCGGCGTACGCAGCGGCGCAGCAGGAGTTCGGCGGCCAGCAGGCCGGCGAGGACGGCCGCCGCGTGGTGGGCGGCGGCGAGCGGGCCGGCGGGGAGGGCGGCCAGGGTGGCGGCGGCCAGGACGAGGGCGGCCACGCCGGCGGCGGCGCGGTGCGGGACCACGCCCGCGACGGCCGCGCCCAGTCCCCCGGGGCGGGCGGCGGGGACGCCCTCTCGGGAGGCGAGGGTCATCGCGAGCCGGGCGGTGACGGCGGCGGTGACGGCGGCGAGCGCGCCCCGGCTCCAGGAGTCGGCGTAGGCGTTCGCGAGGGCGGCGGTCTGGACGAGGAGGACGAGGAGCAGGGAGATGACGCCGAAGGGGCCGATGTCGGACTGCTTCATGATCCGCAGGGCGTCCTCGGCGGGCTTGGCGCTGCCGAGTCCGTCGGCGGTGTCGGCCAGCCCGTCGAGGTGGAGCCCGCGGGTCAGGGCGGCGGGGACGGCGACGGTGACGGCGGCGGCGAGCAGGGGGCCGCCGCCGAGCAGCAGCAGGAGGGCTCCGGGTACGGTGGCGAGCAGGCCGACGGCGAGGCCGGCGAGCGGGGCGCAGGCCATGCCGGTGCGCGCGGCGGGCCGGTCCCAGCGGGTGATGCGCGCGGGCAGGACGGTCAGCGTGCCGAAGGCGAAGCGGATCCCGTCGGCCAGCGTGGCGCGCTCCTCGGGCGGGAGCGGCGGTCGATCATCGGTCGAATCTGTCATCGGCGCGAACGCTACCCGCTTACGGTGAGCGGTAAATTGCTCATTACGTGTCATATCGGGAGCGGGTGTCGTGGGTCACTGGTGGGTGCGCAACATCGTCGAGCCGGGAAAGCTCCCGCTGCTGCTCGCGCTGTTGTCGTTCGTGCTGTCGTTCCTGGTCACACGGGTGATCACCCGGCTGATCCGGGCGGGCCGGGGGCCCTTCAAGAACATCACCCCGGGCGGTCTGCACGTCCACCACGTGGTGCCCGGCGTGGTCCTGGTCATCATCGGCGGGTTCGGGGCGGTGGGCAGCGGCGGGCACAGCTTCGGCGCGGGCCTGTCGGCCGTGCTCTTCGGGCTGGGCGCGGGGCTGGTGCTGGACGAGTTCGCGCTGATCCTGCACCTGGACGACGTCTACTGGAGCGAGCAGGGCCGCAAGAGCGTGGAGGTCGTCGTCCTGACGGCCGCGGTGGTCGCGCTGGTGCTGGGCGGGTTCCTGCCGTTCGGGGTCAACGAGCTGTCACCCGGGGAGCGGCACAGCCGGGGGCTCGTCGTCATGAACACCGCCACCAACTTCTTCCTGGCGCTGGTCGCCCTGTGGAAGGGCAAACCGCGCACGGCGGTCTTCGGGACGGTCATCCCCTTCGTCGCTCTGATCGGCGCGGTCCGCCTGGCCCGGCCCGGTTCCCCGTACGCGAAGCGGTTCTACGCGCACCGGCCGCGCGCCCGCGCCAAGGCCGGGCTGCGGGCCTTCCACCACGACCGGCGCTGGGCCCGGCCGCGCCGCCGGTTCGAGAACTTCATCAGCGGACTGTCGGACCCCGAGCGCGAGCGGGGCCGGGACCGCGACCGCGACCGGCAGAAGAGCGGCGGCGGGAGCGGTCCCGGACACGGCTGCGGATGACGCGAAGGGTCCGCCCCCCGGACATCCGGGGGGCGGACCCTTCGACTGCGTCGGTGTCCTTCGCGGTCCTTCGCGCGGGCGCGGTCAGCCCGGGATCAGGCCGTCGTCGCTGAGCATGTCCCGGACCTCGTCGAGGGTCGCGTCCGGGGCGGGCAGGATCAGCTCGGACGGCTCCAGCGCGTCGTCCGGCAGCGGGGTGCCCAGCCGCCGCACGGCGTCGAGCAGGGCGCCCAGCGTGCGCCGGAAGCCCGCCTCGTCACCGGACTCCATCTCCTCCAGGAGTTCGTCGTCCAGCTTGTTGAGCTCGACGAAGTGACCGTCGGCCACCTTCAGCTGGCCTTCCCCCATGATGCGGACAATCATGACGGGCCCCTGTCCTACTGCTTGTCGAACCGGTGCTGGGTCTGCTGCGGCTGGGCGGTGCCGGGGGCCCCGCCCTCGATGGCCTGCTGCTGCGCGGACGGGCCGCCGGCCAGCTCCGCCTTCATCCGCTGGAGCTCCAGCTCGACGTCGTTGCCGCCGGAGAGGCGGTCGAGCTCGGCCTGGATGTCGTCCTTGGAACCGAGGCCGCTCTGGTCGTCCAGGGCGCCGGAGGCCAGCAGCTCGTCGATCGCGCCGGCACGGGCCTGGAGCTGGGCGGTCTTGTCCTCGGCCCGCTGGATCGCCAGGCCGACGTCGCTCATCTCCTCGGAGATGCCGGAGAAGGACTCCGCGATCCGCGTCTGCGCCTGGGCGGCGGTGTAGGTGGCCTTGATGGTCTCCTTCTTCGTCCGGAAGGCGTCCACCTTGGCCTGGAGGCGCTGCGCGGCCAGCGTCAGCTTCTCCTCCTCGCCCTGGAGGGTCTGGTGCTGCACCTCCAGGTCGCTGACCTGCTGCTGGAGCGAGGACCGGCGGGACAGGGCCTCGCGGGCCAGGTCCTCACGGCCCAGGGCGAGGGCCTTGCGGCCCTGGTCCTCCAGCTTCGCGGACTGGCTCTGCAGCTGGTTGAGCTGCAGCTCCAGGCGCTTGCGGGAGGTCGCCACGTCGGCGACGCCACGGCGCACCTTCTGCAGCAGCTCCAGCTGCTTCTGGTAGGAGTAGTCAAGGGTCTCGCGCGGGTCCTCGGCCCGGTCAAGGGCCTTGTTCGCCTTCGCGCGGAAGATCATCCCCATACGCTTCATGACACCGCTCATGGGCTTCGCGCGCCCCCTTCTAGACGGACTGTGCTCCAGGTCACCGACAGGACCCACAGTACGGGCCCTGCTTCCATTACCGCACTGTTCGAGTACGGATGCGCTCCTCCTCCAGGACGAGTACCCCTGCGCCGTATCAGGCGTAAGGAGTAGGTGATCCCCGAGGACCTCAGGAGCCTCGTACGGGGAAGACGCCCGCCGTTGCCGGATCGTTCCCCGCCGAGGTGGGCCGTCCGCCCTCGACCACGTAGGGTTGTGTCTGTGTTTGGTAGCCGCTCCTCCAAGGAAGAGAAGGCCTCCGCCACCGAAAAGGTGAGCGCCGGCCCCTCGCAGCCCCGTGACCCGCAGGCCCCCAAGGGCCGCCCGACGCCGAAGCGTGCTGTGGCCCAGTCGCAGCGCAAGGCCGTCGTGGCCTCGACCGGCAACCGCAAGGAGGACGCCCGGCGGGCCCGCGAACGCCGCCGGGAAGAGATGGCCCGCCAGCGCGAGGCGCTGGCCAACGGCGACGAGCGTTACCTGCCGGCCCGTGACAAGGGTCCCGTCCGCCGGTTCGTCCGCGACTTCGTGGACTCCCGCTTCTCCGTCGCCGAGATGTTCCTGCCGCTGGCCGTGATCATCCTGGTGCTGAGCATGATCCGGGTCCCCTCGATCCAGAACATCGCGCTGATGCTGTGGCTCGGCGTGATCGTCCTGATCATCCTCGACTCGATCGGCCTGGTCTTCCGGCTCCGCAAGGCGCTGGTCGAGCGCTACCCGAACGAGCCCCGCCGCGGCGCCATCGCCTACGGCCTGATGCGCACCCTCCAGATGCGCCGCCTGCGCCTGCCCAAGCCGCAGGTCAAGCGCGGGGAACGGCCCTGACCGGAGCGACGCCCGGTTCAACTGGGGCGTCGAAGGGGGAGGGCTTCGCGGGGGGAGCCAGGCTCTGGCTGGAGGGACTGGGCGGACTGCGCAACGCCGTCCGCCAGGAACTCGTCGGCCGGCAGGTCGAGGAACAGATCACGCAGCGCTTCCCGGTCGGGCAGCGGCTGCGCGTCCTCGACGTCGGCATGGGCCAGGGCACCCAGGCCCTCCGCCTCGCCCGCGCCGGGCACATGGTCACCGGTCTCGAACAGGACGCCGCCATGCTGGCCGTCGCTCACGCCGCGCTGGCCGCCGAACCCGCCGGCATCCGCGACCGGGTCGAGCTGATCGAGGGCGACGGCCGGGAGACGGGCGCGCACTTCGGGCCCGGCAGCTTCGACGTGGTGCTGTGCCACGGAGTACTGATGTACGTGTCCGAGGCCGACGCCATGCTCGCCGGGCTGGCCCGGATGCTGGCCCCGGGCGGACTGCTGTCCCTGCTGGTGCGCAACGGCGACGCCCTCGCCCTGCGGCCGGGGATGTCCGGGGACTGGTCGGGGGCGCTGGCCGCCTTCGACACCGTCGACTACACGAACCGGCTGGGCCTGGAGGTCCGGGCCGACCGGCTCGCCGACCTGACGGCCACCCTGTCGGGCATCGGCGCCCCGCTGAACGCCTGGTACGGGGTCCGCGTCTTCACCGACGGGACCGAGGCCGCCGCGGAGCTCCCGCCCGAGGAGGAACTGGACCGGCTGCTGGCCGCCGAGGAACGGGCGGGCCGCACCGACCCCTACCGCTCGGTCGCCGCACTGCTGCACCTGTGCGGGGTACGGGGCTGACCCGCCGGAACGCAGAACCCCCGGGGCCCGGCCCCGGGGGTTTCGCACGTCAGGCCTCCGCGGCCGCGCTGAGGCTCATCCG
Organism: Streptomyces sp. NPDC089915; assembly: GCF_040684675.1. Lineage (NCBI taxonomy): Bacteria > Bacillati > Actinomycetota > Actinomycetes > Kitasatosporales > Streptomycetaceae > Streptomyces > Streptomyces sp. NPDC089915. The sequence goes on from NZ_JBFBGN010000122.1 coordinate 12,014, forward strand.
GTAGATCTCCGTCGAGTCCTCGAACAGGGTGACCCGTTCGGCGCCGCCGTCCAGGAGCTCCTTCCAGACCTCGCCGATCCAGGACTCCGCGTCCCCCTGCGTGGTGAACTCCTCCGGCTCCACCGCCGGGCTCGTCTCACTGCCGTCGGCCGCCTCGAACCGCCACGTCCACGCCATGTCCGCCTCCGTTGCTCGTCCGCTACTCACTTTGAGTGTGCCCGCAGCTTGACATGCTCCCCGCCCTAAGGGGCGGGCATTCCGGCCTGGACCGTACGGCCCTTCCGGCGGCTTCCTGCTTCACCGCGCCGTGCCGGGGCTTTCGTCCCGGTCTCATCGGCGCTCCACGAGGCGTTTAGCCTGTCCGCCCGTCCGGCGGCCAGGGTGTTCTTCGCCGCGTTCTCGTCACGGTCGTGGACGGTCCCGCACGCTCGGCAGGTCCATTCACGGACGTGCAGGGGCTTGGGGCCGTCCTTCGTCCCGCAAGCGGAGCAGACCTGGCTGGTCGGCTCGAAGCGTCCGATCCTGCCGAAGTACCGGCCGTGCTTGGCGGCCTTGTACTCCAGCATGTGGACGAACGCCGTCCATCCGGCGTCGTGCACGGATTTGGCCAGGCGAGTACGTCCGAGGCCTGACACCGCGAGGTCCTCCACGTACACCGCTTGGCTGTCGCGGATGATGCGTGTGGATTCCTTGTGGTGCCAGTCCCGGCGCCGGTCGGCCACTCTGGCGTGCTGCCGGGCCACCTTGAGCCGGGCCTTGGCCCGGTTCCTGCCGCCTCACCTTGGGGTCGCCGACCTTGGCCACGTACACCGTGCCGTCGCGCTGAAGGGAGAAGGCGTTGGTGTTGAGCCGGATGGACTGCCGGGTGTCCTTCTTCGACTTGAACCGGGGCGGGGCCACCTTCGGCCCCCGGCGCTTGCCGGTGAGGGAGTCGAAGAAGTTCTTGTAGGCGGTGTCCAGGTCCCGCAGGGCCTGCTGGAGCACCACGGCCGACACCTCGGCCAGCCAGGCCCGCTCCGCGGTGCGCTTGGCCTGCGTGATGCGCAGCCGGGACAGATCGGCCGACTTCACATACGGCAACCCGGCCGCGTGCGCCTCCCTCCGGTCCCGCAGGCAGTCGTTCCACACCACGCGGGCACAACCGAACGCCCTCGCCAGCGCACGACGCTGAGAGGCGTCCGGGTAGACCCGGAACTGGTAGCGGAGCAGCACGAACGAATCCCACTCTCCGCAATCCGATGCACACACTGGGTGCTGACGGCTGCTGCGGCCCTCCCTGAAGAACGGGCTTTCGGCGCGAGTCCCGGCGACCGGGCGCGCACCAGTACCGGCGAAGCGAGAGGATCTCCGTGTGGAACTCACTCTCCTCGGCACCGGTACCCCCGAAGGACTGCCCCGCCCCGGCTGTCCCTGCGCGGTCTGCGCGGTCTGCGTCGGCGCCCGGGCGCGCGCCGCGACCTCCGTCCTCGTCGACGGCGCGCTCCTCCTCGACCTCACCCCCGGGGCGGTCCTCGCCGGGGCCCGCGCCGGGCATTCGCTGGCCGGCGTACGGCAGGTGCTGCTGACCCACCCGCACGACGGGCCCGCCGTCGAGCTGCCGCCCGGGCTGCCCGCCGCCGGGCGGGTCCCCGACGGGCGGGAGCTCGCCGTCATCAGCGGGCACCGGGTGCGGGCCGTGGCGATGGACGCGCCCGGCACCGGATACGAGGTCACCGGCCCCGACGGGGCCCGGATGCTGTACCTGCCGCCCGGCGGGGCACCCGCCGGCACCGAGGCCGCGCCCGCCCGCCGCCCGTACGACGTGGTCCTCGCCGACGTCCTCGGCCGGCCCGAGGCCCTGGCCCGGCTCCGCTCGACCGGCGCCGTCGGCCCCGCCACCGACGTGATCGCCGTCCACCTCGACCACGACACCCCGCCCGGCCGCGAACTGGAACGCCGCTGCGCCGCCGCCGGGGCCCGCGCCGTCCCCGACGGCACCACGCTCACCGCCGGCGACTACCACGCGGTACCCGACGTACCGCGCCGCACCCTCGTCCTCGGCGGCGCCCGCTCGGGCAAGTCCGTCGAGGCCGAACGGCGCCTGGAGTCCTTCCCCGAGGTGACCTACGTCGCCACCGGCGGCACCCGCGACGGCGACGCGGAATGGGCCCAGCGCGTCGGCCTCCACCGCGAGCGCCGGCCCGCCAGCTGGCGCACCGCCGAGACCTGCGACCTCGTGCCGCTGCTGGAACTGCCCGGGGCGCCCCTGCTGATCGACTGCCTCGCCCTGTGGCTCACCGACGCCATGGACCGCGCCGGCGCCTGGGACGACGCCGTCTGGGCGGCCGGCGGGCAGAAGGAGCTCCGCTCCCGGACCGCGGAGCTGGTGGCGGCCGTCCGCGCCACCCGCCGCACGGTGGTGCTCGTGAGCAACGAGGTGGGCTCCGGAGTGGTCCCCGCGACCGCCTCCGGACGGCGGTTCCGCGACGAGCTGGGCCGCCTCAACAACGCGGTCGCGGGCGAGTGCGAACACGTCCTCCTCGTCGTCGCCGGGCAGGCCCTCGCACTCAAGGAGCAGCCTTCCTGACGGATCGGCGGCCGCCCCCCGAAGGAGGCTCCCGGCGGCTGTAATCTCTGGCAGATGACCACGCTGAATCTCGACGACTTCTCCGATCTGATCGAACGCCCCGACGGGGGCGTCCGTCGTGACGCCGAGGAGCGCCGTGGACGGCTCGGAGTGCCGCCCGGCGCCCTGGGCCGGCTCGACGAGCTCGCCGAATGGCTGGCCGCGGCCCAGGGCCGGGTACCGGTCAAGCCCATCGAGCGGCCCCGGGTCGTCCTGTTCGCCGCCGACCACGGCATCGCCTCGGGCGGGGTCTCCGCCCGGCCCGCCGGCGGCGCCCACGAGCTGGTGCGCGCCGTCCTCGACGGGACCAGCCCGGTCTCGATCCTCGCCGAACGCTTCGGCGCCGGCGTCCGCGTCGTCGACGCCGGCCTCGACTGCGACCCGGCGCTGCTGCCCGAGGAGGTCGTCCGCCACCGCGTACGGCGCGGCAGCGGACGCATCGACGTCGAGGACGCGCTGACCGCCGAGGAGGCCGAGGCCGCGCTGCGGCTCGGCATCCGGATCGCCGACGAGGAGGCCGACTCCGGGACCGACCTCGTCGTCCTCGGCGACCTCAGCGTGGGCGGCACCACCGTCGCCGCCACCCTCGTCGCCGCCCTCTGCGGCACCGACGCCTCCGTGGTCACCGGCCGCGGCGGACAGCCCATCGACGACCTGGCCTGGATGCGCAAGTGCGCCGCCATCCGCGACTCGCTGCGCCGCGCCCGCCCGGTGCTCGGCGACCAGACGGCGCTCCTGGCGGCGGTCGGCGGCGCCGACGTCGCCGCCATCACCGGCTTCCTGCTCCAGTCCGCGGTGCGCCGTACGCCCGTCATCCTCGACGGGGTGGTCTCGGCCGCCTGCGGGCTCGTCGCCCAGCGGGCCGCCTTCCGCGCCCCGGACTGGTGGCTCGCGGGCCAGAGCAGCGGGGAGCCGGGCCAGGCCAAGGCACTGGACCGGATGGCACTCAACCCCGTACTCGACCACGGCGTCACAGTGGGAGAGGGAACCGGTGCCCTGCTGGCGCTCCCCCTCGTCCAGGCGGCCGCCGCGCTCGCCGCGGAACTCCCGGAGCGGGCGGCCGGCGAGGCGCCGACGGACCGGACGGCGGACCGGAAGACGGACTGAAAGTACCGGGCACCACGGGCCTGGCAGGTCCGCAGTGCCCATACGGCCTGCGGACCGGTCACGCCCATATCATCGCGTTTCATGGGAGAGGTCCGCTTGACCAGCGTAGAAGACCGGAACAGCCTCGATCAGGCTTCCGGCAAGGGTTCCAACAACAAGAAGGAGAAGGAGAAGGGGAAGGAGCAGGGAGGGGAGGCCGCGGCCAAGCCGGAGACCCGCAGGGGCAGCCCGGCCTCACGGCGCAGCGCCGCCTTCGCGGTCTGGTACCTCCGTGCCGTCACCTTCGTCAACTTCCTCAGCGCGGTGTGGCTCTCGCTCGGGCAGGACCTGCGCCGGCACAACACCGCCGACTTCTACACCCCGTACCTGCTGACGGCCGGCTTCGCCTCCGGCCTGTTCTCGCTGCTGCTCGCCGTCACCATGGGCCGCCGCAAGCGCGCCGCCTGGATCCTGAACCTGGTCGTCAGCGGCCTGCTGCTGCTGGCCTTCGCCGTCGCCGCCTTCGCCCCGTGCACCAGCGGCGAGTTCAGCCTGTGCTACCCCGAGTTCCGCGACCACGCCCAGAACTGGGTCTCGCTCGCCCTCACCGCCGCCTTCGTCGGCGCCCTCCTGGTGGGCCGCCACGAGTTCTACGCCAAGGGCGACCGCTCCAACCCCCGGCTGGCCACCGTCGTCGGCGCCGTCGGCCTGCTCCTCACCTCGCTCGTCGCCGCCCTCCTCGTCGGCGCCACCAACACCGACCCCGACCGGGCCGACGCCACGTTCCTCGCCCGCTGGCGCTACGGCGTCATGCGGCTGATCACCCTGGCCCCCGACGACAAGGCGTACAACGCGATCACCACCCCCGCCTGGGTGGACGTGTTCATCAACGTCATGTCGATGCTGCTGCTGCTCGCCGTGCTGTTCGCCGCCTTCCGCTCGCGCCGCGCCGTCGACCCGCTCACCCCCGAGGACGAGGAGAAGCTGCGCGCGCTCCTCGCCAAGCAGGGCGACCGCGACTCCCTCGGCTACTTCGCGCTGCGCCGCGAGAAGTCCGTCATCTGGTCCCCCACCGGCAAGGCCGCCGTCACCTACCGCGTCGTCGGCGGCGTCTCCCTCGCCTCCGGCGACCCCATCGGCGACCCCGAGGCCTGGCCCGGCGCCATCGAGCCCTGGCTGGCCGAGGCCCGCGAGCACGGCTGGGTGCCGGCCGTGATGGGCGCCTCCGAGGAGGCCGGACAGATCTACGCCCGCCACGGGCTGGACGCCCTGGAGCTGGGCGACGAGGCCATCGTCGAGACCGACGAGTTCACGCTGGAGGGCCGCGCCATGCGCACCGTCCGGCAGGCCTACAACCGCGTCAAGCGCGCCGGCTACACCGTCCGCATCCGCCGCCACGCCGACATCCCGGCCGACGAGATGGCCGTCCTCCTCCAGCGCGCCGACGACTGGCGCGACGGCGCCACCGAACGCGGCTTCTCCATGGCCCTGGGACGCCTGGGCGACCCGGACGACGGCCAGTGCGTGATGCTGGAGTGCACCGACGGCAACGGCGACCTGCGCGCCGTGCTGTCCTTCGTCCCCTGGGGCCCCAAGGGCCTGTCGCTGGACCTGATGCGCCGTGACCGGGACTCCGAGAACGGCCTGATGGAGTTCATGGTCATCGAACTCCTGGAACGCTCGAAGGAGATCGGCGTCACACAGGTCTCACTGAACTTCGCGATGTTCCGTTCCGTCTTCGAGCGGGGGTCCAAGCTCGGGGCGGGTCCGGTGCTGCGCATGTGGCGCTCGCTGCTGAGCTTCTTCTCCCGCTGGTGGCAGATCGAGTCCCTCTACCGGGCCAACGCCAAATACCGCCCGATCTGGGAGCCGCGGTTCATGCTCTTCGAGAAGAGTTCCGACCTGCTGCGCATCGGAATCGCGGCGGGCCGGGCCGAGGGCTTCCTGGAGGCGCCCGGCCTGCCGAAGTGGCTGCACCGCAGACATCTGGAGACGATTCGTTGACGTGGTGGACGACGGCCTCACCGCGGCGGTTCGCCCGCCGCGAGTGGGGCCCCCTGTTCTGGACCCTCGGGGACGCCCTCGTCCGTGACAAGTGGCGCGCCATCCCGATGACCATCGGCGCGGTCTGCCTCACCTCGGTCTTCCAGATCGTGCAGAACACGTCCTGGGGCTTCCAGCCCGTCCAGAACCTGGGGTCCGTCAAGGCCGTCGATCCCCTGTGGCTCGCGCTGCTGCGCACGCCGCTCTCCCTCTTCGTCCCCGCCCTCGACCTGCCCGTGTGGGGGGCGCTCGCGCAGATCCTGCTGGTCTTCGGGATCGCCGAGATCTGCATCGGCTGGTGGCGCACCCTGCTGATCGGCTACGTCGCCACCCTCGCCGGCACCACCTACGCCCGCATCGGGCTCTCCCTGGGCCCCGACCACCCCTTCGGGCTGCCGGTGACCGACCGCGTCGTCAACGACACCGGCCCGTCGGCGGCGGTGGTGGGCCTGGCCATCTACGTGTGCTGGCGCTACCGGGCCTACCTCACCGGCACGCTCGTCATCCTCGTGATGATCGGGGAGGTCCTGATCAAGGACAACCTCGCCGGCAAGGAACACCTCGCGGCCATCGCCGGCGTCATGGCGGTGTGCGTGGTGCGCGCGAAGTGGGGCCCGCCCCGCTCCCGCGCCCCCCTGGGCCGCCGCACCCCGCCGCCGGGGCGGCGGCCGCGTCTGCCGCGGGGGACGGGGCGGGGCTGAGGTTTCGCGGGTCCTCCCCGGCGCGGGGGGCGGGTTCGGCGTTCGGCGTTCGGCCCTCGGCTCGGTACCGGTAACGCTCTACGGGCGCCGTACCGGCGAGCCCGTACCGTAGCGGGGTGAGCACAGACCTCGGGCCCGGGCCCTTCCCCACCGGGCGGCAGTGGATGCGGGCCCATCCGCTCGCCACCGACGCCGTACTGGCGCTCGGGGCGCTGGTCTCCATGGTCCTCGGCTCCTTCGTCGACCCGCACGGCCCGCTCGGCCCCACCTTCCGCACCCGCGCCCCCGAACCGGTCTCCCTGCTGCTGATGCTGCTCGGCGCGGCCGCCCTCGTCTTCCGCCGCCGCAGTCCGCGCACCGTCCTCGCCGTCACCTGCGGGCTCACCCTGATCGAACTGGCCACCGGCGAGCCCCGGGCACCCGTCGCCATGAGCGCGGTCATCGCCCTCTACACGGTGGCCGCCCGCACCGACCGGCCCACCACCTGGCGCACCGGCGTGCTGACGATGGCCGGCCTGACCGGGGTCGCCATGCTCGCCGGGCCGCTGCCCTGGTACGCGCAGGAGAACATCGGCATCTTCGCCTGGACCGGAATGGCCGCGGCCGCCGGAGACGCCGTCCGCAGCCGCCGGGCCTTCGTCGACGCCATCCGCGAACGGGCCGAGCGGGCGGAGCGGACCCGCGAGGAGGAGGCCCGGCGACGGGTCGCCGAGGAGCGGCTGCGCATCGCCCGGGACCTCCACGACGTGGTCGCCCACCACATCGCCCTGGTCAACGTGCAGGCGGGGGTGGCCGCGCACGTCATGGACAAGCGGCCCGACCAGGCCAAGGAGGCCCTGGCCCACGTACGGGACGCGAGCCGCTCGGCGCTGAACGAGCTGCGGGCCACGGTCGGCCTGCTCCGCCAGTCCGGCGACCCGGAGGCCCCGACGGAACCCGCGCCGGGCCTGGCCGTACTGGACGAACTCCTCGACACCTTCCGGCACGCCGGCCTGCCGGTGGAGGTGACCGTCCAGCTGGGGACGGGCACCGAGCCGCTGCCGGCGGCGGTCGACCTGGCGGCGTACCGGGTGATCCAGGAGGCCCTGACCAACGTACGCAAGCACGCGGGCCCGGGTGCGCAGGCCGAGGTCAGCGTGGTCCGGGTGGGCGCCTCGGTGGAGGTGACCGTCCTCGACGACGGCGGCGACTCCGCCGACTCCTCCCCCGCCCCCGGCCCCCCGGGCGGCGGCCACGGCCACCTCGGCATGCGCGAACGCGCCACGGCCCTGGGCGGCACCTGCTTCACGGGCCCCCGCTACGGGGGCGGGTACAGGGTGCACGCGATCCTGCCGGTGTGAGGGTGCGGGCTCGCGGTGCGGGCCCGCCATCTCCCCCGCGAGGGGCCGGGGGCGGGCCGGTGGCTGCCCACCCGCCTCCCCCGGTGCGGGGCGGTGGGTGGGGGCGGGGTCCTGGTGGGCGGTGACGGAACAGCCGACCGGGACTGGGGGAGGGCGAGGCCTCAGCGGGGCTTTCTCAGGGAGGTTTGGGGGTTTCCCGCCAGTCTCATCGTCCTTCCGCGTCGGGCCGGCCTGTCAAGGGCGCTCCCTTCGGTCGCGTCGCTACGCGATGGCCTTCGGCCACCCTTGACAGACCGACCCGCCACGAAATGCCGAAGACTGCCGGGAACCCCCCAAAGGAACGGGACGGATGTTCCTTGGACATACGGCGGCATCAGCGACCAGCCGGGCAGACCGGGGGCCGGCAGACCGGGCATCCGGCCCCCATCAGCCATAAGCGGTAATCGGTGCCGACCCACGCATCAGATCGCTACGCGCTTCTCCCGTCTCAGCGTCCGGCGGCCGCCTGGGGCCGCTACCCGCACGAAATGCCAACTGGACCGTCCCCCGCGACCGGCAGGCGCATCAGATCGCTACGCGCTGCCCTGGTCTCGGCGGCCGGCAGCCGCCCTGGGCTGATACCCGCACCACATGACGATCCGAGTGGCATCCGGCGGCCCGACCTCGATCAGCAGCAGTTGGGGAAGTCCCAGGCCCACCAGCCCTGGCCGAGGCCGGGGCGGATCTTGCCCACGAGGGCGCCGTTGCTGTTGCGGAGGTAGATGCCCGTACGGAAGTTGCCCTGGACCTGCTCGTCCGTCACGTTGATGGAGCTCGCGCCGCGGGCCTTGCCGAGGGGGTCGGGCATGCCCAGGGACACCCAACCGGTCCACTGCTTGTTGATGGTCCAGCGCGTCCACACCGCATAGTCGGTGCCGACCAGGAACTGTTCCTTCTCCCCGCCCGGAAGCGCGTGGTCCTTCACCCCGTAGTCACATATGTATATGCCGCCGCCCCCGGCGGTGCAGTTGCTCGCTGCCTGGGCCGGTGCGACGGCCACGGTCATTCCCGCGATGGCGGCGATGGCAACGACGGCGGCCTTGATCTTCTTCAACCTGAGCACCCTGTTCTCTCGGTGTGTTCCACTCAAGCCGGGCCCTCAGGCCCAACTATGACATATCGTCAGGCCAATGATCACTGATAGAAGGCGATCAGTCACAGCTGAACGGTCTCGTCGTCCTGTGGTGCGGGTAGCGACCCAAGACGGCCGCCGGACGCCGAGCCCAGGGCAGCGCGTAGCGATCTGACGCGCCCACCGGCCCCGGAGGACAGTCCCGTTGGCATTTCGTGCGGATAGCGACCACAGACGGCCGCCGGACGCCGAGAAATGAGGAGCGCGTAGCGATCTGATGCGTGGGGCGGCCCCATTTGCCGTTTACGGCTCTTGGGGGCCGGATGCCCGGCCGGCCGGCCCCCGGTCTGCCCGGCTGGTCGCTGATCCCGCCGGTCCTCTGATCTACATCCGTCCCGTTCCTTTGGGGGGTTCCCGGCAGTCTTCGGC
>NZ_JBFBGN010000123.1:0-20771 GCF_040684675.1 Streptomyces sp. NPDC089915
GTGGTCGCCTCCGCCGTGCGCCGGATGGACCTGTACGTCGCCGCGTACGGACTGACGAGGCTGCGGCTGTCCGTGGTCACGACGGAACTCTGGCTCCTCGACCGACTCCGCGACCGGCGGGGAGGCCGACAGGGCCTCCGGGACGCCGAGTTCCGCGCGGACCTCCGCCACCGCCCGCGGCAGCGCCTCCAGGAAGCCGTTGACCTCCTCCGCCGAGGTGCCCCGCGGCAGCGACACCCGTACGTTCCCCTCGGACAGCACCCCCATCGCCCGCAGCACGTGACTCGGGGTCAGCGTGGAGCTCGTGCAGGAGGAGCCCGAGGAGACCGAGTAGCCCATCCGGTCCAGCCCGTGCAGCAGGCTCTCGCCGTCGACGTACAGGCAGGAGAACGTCACCAGGTGCGGCAGCCGCCGGTCCGCGTGCCCGACCACCTCCACGTCCGGGACCAGCCGGGCCACCCGCCGCCGGATCCGGTCCACCAGCACCCGCAGCCGCGCCGCCTCCGCGTCCGCCTCGGCCCGCACGGCCCGCAGCGAGGCCGCCGCCGCCACCACGGCCGGGAGGTTCGTGAAGCCGGGTGAGCGCCCCGACTCCCTTTCGTCGGAGGGGCCTTGGGGTGCGAACCGGACCCCCTTGCGGACGGCCAGCAGGCCGACCCCGGGCGGGCCGCCCCACTTGTGGGCGCTCGCCGCCAGCACCGACCAACGGCCCTCCACCGGGCCCCAGCCCAGCGACTGCGCCGCGTCCACGAGCAGCGGGACGCCCGCCGCCGCGCAGGCCTCGGCCACCTCCGCCACCGGCTGGACGGTGCCCACCTCGTGGTTGGCCGACTGGAGGCACGCCACAGCCGTGGTGGAGGTCAGCGCAGAGGCGTACTCGACGGGGGAGACCGCGCCGAAGCGGTCCACCGGAACCTCCGTCACCGTCCCCCCGGCGGCCGCGTGGGACTCCGCCGCGTGCAGGACGGAGCTGTGCTCGACCGCCGACACGACCAGATGGCCGCCGACGCGCCGGCGCCCGGCGAGGGCCCCCGCGAGGCCCGCGTGAACCGCGTGCGTCCCCGAAGGAGTGAACACGAGCTCGTCGGCGCGACACCCGACGGCCTCGGCCGCGGCCTCCCGCGCCGCGTCCAGCAGCAGCCGGGCCCGCCTCCCCTCCCGGTACAGCCGGGCCGGGTCCGCCCAGCCCTCGTCCAGTGCGGCCTGCAGCGCCTGCCGGGCCACGGGGTGCAGGGGAGCGGCGGAGGCGGTGTCGAAGTACGGCATCGGGCCACCGTAAGGCAGGGGCGCCGGGGAGGGCGGCGGGGGAGCGGGGTGTTGCCGGCGCCCGCGCCGCCCGCGCAGGTCGCACCGGGTTTCAGGGATCGTCAGATGCCGTCCGGAGCCCGCCGTTCAGGGCCGAACGGCCCGTCCCCCGTACGGCGGATCCATCCCTTCGGGGGCAGTAGCGGCGCGTTGGGCACCCTCCCCGCGCGGCCTCAAATAGCGTCCAGTAGGGTTTGGTCCGCATAAACATCCAAACCCCTGCCTGCGTCAGGGCCGGCGACCGACCCGAACACGGCCGCGGCCGGCCGCGCGGGCCGAGACTCTCGGGAAGGCGCTACGTGAGTCCCTACGGCTCCGACCGCTCGCCGCGGCGCCCGATGCGGCGGAAGCTGCTGCAGGCGCTGACTGCGGGCGTGGTCCTGGCGACCGCCACTGGTTGCTCGTACACCTGGAAAGACTTCCCCCGCCTCGGAATGCCCACCCCGGTCACGGAGGAGGCGCCTCGCATCCTCTCCCTGTGGCAGGGATCCTGGGCGGCCGCTCTCATCACGGGCATCCTGGTGTGGGGCCTGATCATGTGGAGCGTCATCTTCCACCGGCGTAGCCGGACGAAGATCGAGGTCCCCGCGCAGACCCGGTACAACATGCCCATCGAGGCGCTGTACACCGTGGTCCCGCTCATCATCGTCTCGGTGCTCTTCTACTTCACCGCGCGTGATGAGTCGAAGCTGCTCACCCTCTCCAAGTCGCCGGCTCACACCATCAACGTGATCGGCTTCCAGTGGAGCTGGGGCTTCAACTACGTCGAGAACGTCGACGGCGACGCCGCGACCCCGAAGGCGGGTGTGGTTCCGAAGGAGCTCGCCTCCCTGCCGGACCGGTTCACCAAGGAATTCCCCGCGGGCGCCGAGGGCGTCTACGAGAAGGGCGTCCCCGGAGACCGGAACGCGGACACGAACAACCCGGGGCCGACCCTCTACCTGCCCAAGGGCGAGAAGGTCCGCTTCATCCTGTCGTCGAACGACGTCATCCACTCCTTCTGGGTGGTGCCCTTCCTGTTCAAGCAGGACGTCATCCCCGGTCACACCAATGTCTTCGAGGTCACCCCGACCCAGGAAGGCACCTTCGTGGGCAAGTGTGCCGAGCTCTGCGGCGTCGACCACTCCCGCATGCTCTTCAACGTGAAGGTCGTCTCCCCGGCGGAGTACAAGGCGCACCTGAAGCAGCTGGCGGAGAAGGGGCAGACCGGCTTCCTGCCGGCCGGCATCAAGCAGACTGACCCCGCCCGGAATGCGGAAGTGAACAAACTGTGAGCATCCTCAACGAATCTCAGGGTGCCGCCGCCGACTCGTATGAAAACGAGCTGCCGGTGCGGCGCAAGCAGCCGGGCAATGTCGTCGTGAAGTGGATGACCACTACCGACCACAAGACCATCGGCACGATGTACCTGGTCACGTCGTTCGTGTTCTTCCTGATCGGCGGCATCCTGGCGCTCTTCATGCGCGCCGAGCTGGCCCGTCCGGGCACGCAGATCATGTCGAACGAGCAGTTCAACCAGGCGTTCACCATGCATGGCACGATCATGCTGCTGATGTTCGCCACCCCGCTGTTCGCCGGCTTCGCGAACTGGATCATGCCGCTGCAGATCGGCGCGCCCGACGTGGCGTTCCCGCGGCTGAACATGTTCGCGTACTGGCTGTACCTCTTCGGCTCGACCATCGCGGTCGCCGGCTTCGTCACCCCCTCGGGTGCGGCCGACTTCGGCTGGTTCGCCTACTCCCCGCTGTCGGACGCCGTCCGCTCGCCGGGCATCGGCGCCGACATGTGGATCATGGGTCTGGCCTTCTCCGGCTTCGGCACGATCCTCGGCTCGGTCAACTTCATCACCACGATCATCTGCATGCGCGCTCCGGGCATGACGATGTTCCGCATGCCGATCTTCACCTGGAACGTGCTGCTGACCGGTGTCCTGGTCCTGCTCGCCTTCCCGGTCCTGGCCGCCGCGCTCTTCGCGCTGGAGGCCGACCGCAAGTTCGGTGCGCACGTGTTCGACGCGGCCAACGGCGGCGCCTTGCTGTGGCAACACCTCTTCTGGTTCTTCGGACACCCAGAGGTGTACATCATCGCGCTACCGTTCTTCGGCATCGTCTCCGAGATCATCCCGGTCTTCTCCCGCAAGCCGATGTTCGGCTACATCGGTCTGATCGCCGCGACGATCGCGATCGCCGGCCTCTCGGTGACCGTGTGGGCGCACCACATGTACGTCACCGGCGGTGTGCTGCTGCCGTTCTTCTCCTTCATGACCTTCCTGATCGCGGTCCCGACCGGTGTGAAGTTCTTCAACTGGATCGGCACCATGTGGAAGGGCTCGCTGTCCTTCGAGACCCCGATGCTCTGGACGATCGGCTTCCTGGTCACCTTCACCTTCGGTGGTCTGACCGGCGTCATCCTGGCCTCGCCCCCGATGGACTTCCACGTCTCCGACTCGTACTTCGTCGTCGCGCACTTCCACTACGTCGTCTTCGGCACCGTGGTGTTCGCGATGTTCGCCGGCTTCCACTTCTGGTGGCCGAAGTTCACGGGCAAGATGCTGGACGAGCGTCTCGGCAAGATCACCTTCTGGACGCTGTTCATCGGCTTCCACGGCACGTTCCTGGTCCAGCACTGGCTGGGTGCCGAGGGCATGCCGCGCCGCTACGCGGACTACCTGGCCGCCGACGGCTTCACCACGCTGAACACGATCTCGACGATCAGCTCCTTCGTCCTCGGCCTCTCCTTCCTGCCGTTCATGTACAACGTCTGGAAGACCGCCAAGTACGGCAAGAAGGTCGAGGTCGACGACCCGTGGGGCTACGGCCGTTCGCTCGAGTGGGCGACCTCCTGCCCGCCGCCGCGGCACAACTTCCTCACCCTGCCGCGCATCCGCAGTGAATCGCCGGCGTTCGACCTGCACCACCCGGAGATCGCGGCCCTCGACCACCTCGAGGACCACGCCCCGGCCAAGGCCGTCACCGGTGGCAAGGAGGCCGGCAAGTGAAGATCCAGGGCAAGATGTTCCTCTGGCTCTCCGCCTTCATCCTGATCATGACCGTCGTCTACGGCGTCTGGTCGAAGGAGCCGGTCGGAACCACCGCGCTCGCGCTGGCCTTCGGCCTGAGCGCCATGATCGGCTACTACCTGGCCTTCACGGCCCGGCGCGTGGACGAGATGGCCCAGGACAACCTGGAGGCCGACGTCGCCGACGAGGCGGGCGAGCTGGGGTTCTTCTCCCCGCACAGCTGGCAGCCGCTCTCGCTGGGCATCGGCGGTGCGCTCGCGTTCATGGGCGTCATCTTCGGCTGGTGGCTCATGTACTTCTCGGCCCCGATCATCCTGATCGGCCTGTGGGGCTGGGTGTACGAGTACTACCGCGGTGAGAACCAGAACCAGTAGGCGGTAGCCGTACCACCGGTACGGACGCGCTGGAAAAGCAGTACAGAGGGGCCCGGACACCTTTTCGGAGGAGTCCGGGCCCCTCGTTTGCAGTCACCCCGCGCGACGTAATAGTCATATGTTCATAGCGTTGATCGCATGAAGCACTCACCGCGTCTTTGGACGGTACTCAGCTGCTCCCTGCTGGTCGCGTCCCTCGGTGCCGGCGCCACCGCATGCGGGGGTTCCGCAGACAACCCGCTGTCAGCCCGCCCGTACGACGCGGGGGAGCAGATCTCCTCCAACCAGCCGCCCGGCGGCCGCGCCGCCGACCCCGACAAGCCCCTGGAGGTCACCGCCAAGGGCACGGAGTCCCGCATCACCGACGTGACGGCCGTGGACACCCACGGACGCCGCCTGGCGGGCGAGCTCTCCGCCAAGGGGGACCGCTGGCACAGCACCTCGCCGATGGCCGCCGGCGTCCACTACACCGTCACCGTCAGCACGGAGGACCAGCACGGGGCCCCGGGGCAGCGCACGCTGGCCTTCGACACCACCCCGGCCAAGAAGGTCCTCAAGGTCGAATTCGGCCCGGACGAGGGCAAATACGGGGTCGGACAGCCCATCACGGCCGAACTCAACGAACCCGTCAAGGACAAGGCCGCCCGCGCCCTCGTCGAACGGGGCCTGGTCATCGACACCCCGACCCCCGTCGAGGGCGCCTGGCACTGGGTGGACGACAAGAACCTGCACTTCCGCCCCAAGGACTACTGGCCCGCCCACTCCTGGGTCTCCGTTCGGAGCAACCTGGAAGGCGTCAAGATCGAGGACGACCTCCACGGATCCGCGTCCAAACCGCTCAAGCTGGAGATCGGCGACCGGGTGGAGGTCACCACCGACGCCTCCGCGCACACCCTCACGTTCGAGCGCAACGGAGAAGTGATCAACACCATTCCGGTGACCACCGGAAAGCCCGGCTTCTCCACCCGCAACGGGGTCAAGGTCGTACTGGGCAAGCAGTACTTCGTCCAGATGCGCGGGGACACCGTCGGCATCGGCGGCAGCGAGTACTACAACCTGCCCGTCTACTACGCCACCCGCGTGACCTGGAGCGGGGAGTACGTCCACGCCGCGCCGTGGTCGGTCGGCTCCCAGGGCTACGAGAACGTCAGCCACGGCTGCACCGGCATGAGCACCGCCAACGCCGCCTGGTTCTACGAGAACATCACCGAGGGCGACGTCGTCAAGGTCATCAACAGCATCGGCGAGGACATGGACACCTTCGGCAACGGCTACGGCGACTGGAACATGGACTGGAAGGACTGGCGCGAGGGCAGCTACCTCCTGAAGGGCACCCAGGAGGGCCGCAGCCCCGTCGACCAGGCCCGCCTGCGCCCCACCGTCTGACCCGCCGGGCCCCACGGGGCCCACACGCCCCGTACGGGGCCCGTGACGCCCGCGAGGGCCCGCGGGACGGCCGCAGAGCCGCCCGCGGGCCCTCGTCGGCGTTCCGGGGCCCCTCAGGCGTCCAGGGACAGCCGGGAGCGCAGCAGACCCGCCAGGGCCTCGGGGAACTCCACCGGGTCCACCGGAAGGGTGACGGCCGCGTCGGCGCGGCTCCAGGTGGCCAGCCAGGCGTCCTGGGGGCGCCCCATCAGCAGCAGCACCGGGGGACACCGGAAGATCTCGTCCTTGATCTGCCGGCACACGCCCATGCCCCCGGCCGGGACCGCCTCACCGTCCAGGACGCACGCGTCGATGCCCCCGGCGTCCAGTTCCTTGAGGACGGCTGGAAGCGTGGCACATTCCAGGAACTCCACCGGCGGCAGGTCCGCGGCCGGCCTGCGCCCGGCGGCCAGCCGCACCTGCTCCCGGGTGCCCGCGTCGTCGCTGTAGAGCAGAACCCGCGCAGTCGCCCGCATTTCGTTCCTCCACGTGTCCGTGAATCACGCTGATGATGCGCGGGATGCTACTCCGTCCGACCCCGTGTCAACATCGGTTCCGCCAGCCTGGCGGGAGAGGCCGCACGGGGGTGGTCTGATGGGCCGTTCGGGCCTTGCACACCCCCCTGACACTCCGAACGGCACCCCCCGGGGTGAGGGCGGGATAAGGGACCGACATAATGTCGGTCGTGGCGACAGCAACGACAGTAGATACCGGGCACGCGCACCCGACGGTCAACCGGCCGAACCTCGTCAGCGTCGGAACCATCATCTGGTTGAGTTCCGAGCTGATGTTCTTCGCGGCCCTCTTCGCGATGTACTTCACCCTGCGATCCGTGATGGGCGCCGAGCACTGGACGGAACAGGCTTCGGCCTTGAACCTGCCCTTCTCGGCGACGAACACCACGATCCTGGTGCTCTCCTCGCTCACCTGCCAGCTCGGCGTCTTCGCCGCCGAGCGCGGTGACGTGAAGAAGCTCCGGACGTGGTTCATCATCACGTTCGTCATGGGTGCGATCTTCATTGGCGGCCAGGTGTTCGAGTACACCGACCTGGTCAAGGAGGAAGGCCTGAGCCTCTCGTCCGACCCGTACGGCACGGTGTTCTACCTGACCACCGGCTTCCACGGTCTGCACGTGACGGGCGGACTCATCGCCTTCCTGCTGGTCCTCGGCCGGACGTACGCGGCCAAGAGGTTCACCCACGAACAGGCCACGTCGGCCATCGTCGTGTCCTACTACTGGCACTTCGTCGATGTCGTCTGGATCGGCCTCTTCGCGACGATCTACCTGATCAAGTAGCGAACCCGTCGCCGGGCCCGTTCCCGGCGCACCATCCAGAAACACCGACGCAGAAGATCCTGACACCGGGGTAATCCGTGAAAAAGCTTTCCGCACGACGACGCCATCCGCTGGCGGCGGTCGTCGTTCTACTCTTCGCGCTGGCGGTCACGGGGGGGCTGTACGCCGCCTTCGCGCCCGCGGGCAAGGCGCAGGCCGATGAAACCGCCCAGTCCCTCGCCATCGAGGAGGGCAAGAAGCTCTACGCCGTGGGCTGCGCAAGCTGCCACGGAACCGGCGGTCAGGGTTCCTCTGACGGCCCGAGCCTGGTCGGCGTCGGCTCCGCGGCCGTCGACTTCCAGGTGAGCACGGGCCGCATGCCCGCCCAGCAGCCCGGCGCCCAGGTGCCGAAGAAGCGGAACATCTATTCCCAGGCCCAGATCGACCAGCTCGCGGCGTACATCGCGTCCCTCGGAGCCGGCCCGATCACGCCGACCGAGAAGCAGTACGACCCGGCCGGTGCCGACATCGCCGCCGGTGGCGAGCTGTTCCGCAACAACTGCGCGCAGTGCCACAACTTCACCGGCGAGGGCGGCGCGCTGACGAACGGCAAGTACGCCCCGAACCTCGAGGGCGTCGAGCCGAAGCACATCTACGAGGCCATGCTCACCGGCCCGCAGAACATGCCCTCCTTCCCCGACAGCACCATGCCGGAGAAGCAGAAGAAGGACATCATCGCGTACCTCCAGAACGTGAACGGCGAGAAGTCGGTCAGCCCTGGCGGCCTGAAGCTCGGTGGCCTCGGCCCCGTCTCCGAGGGTCTGTTCGGCTGGATCTTCGGTCTGGGTGCGCTGATCGCTGTCGCCGTCTGGGTCGCGGCCCACACCGCTAAGGCCAAGAAGTCATGAGTAGCCAAGACATTCCCGAAGAGAAGCACCTGCCGAGCGAGCAGGGCGACGCGCACCCCGGTGCCGTAGCGGTCGCGGACGACCCGTTCGCCGACCCGGGCCTGCCGGTCCACAAGCCGCGCATCCAGGACATCGACGAGCGGGCCGCCAAGCGGTCCGAGCGCACGGTCGCGATGCTGTTCACGCTGTCGATGCTGGCCACCGTCGGCTTCATCGCCTCGTACGTGTCCATCCCCGTCGAGAAGATCGTCTACATCTTCCCGATCGGGAAGGTGAGCGCGCTGAACTTCGCCCTGGGCATGACCCTGGGCGTCGCCCTCTTCTGCATCGGCGCGGGCGCGGTCCACTGGGCCCGCACCCTGATGTCCGACGTCGAGGTCGCCGACGACCGCCACGAGATCGCGGCGCCGGCGGACGTCAAGGCCAAGGTCATGCAGGACTTCGCCGACGGTGCGAACGAGTCCGGCATCGCCCGCCGCCCCCTGATCCGCAACACCCTGCTCGGTGCGCTGGCCCTGGTGCCGCTCTCCGGCGTGGTCCTGCTGCGAGACCTGGGCACGCTGCCCGAGGACAAGCTCCGCAAGACCCTGTGGGCCAAGGGCAAGCTGATCATCAACCAGAACACCATGGAGCCGCTGCGCCCCGAGGACGTCCTGGTGGGTTCGCTGACCTTCGCCATGCCCGAGGGCCTGGAGGAGGACCAGCACGACTTCCAGAACCAGATCGCCAAGGCCGCCCTGATGCTCGTCCGGATCAAGCCGGCGGACATCAAGGACAAGCAGGAACTGGAGTGGTCCCACGAGGGCATCGTGGCCTACTCGAAGATCTGCACCCACGTCGGCTGCCCGATCAGCCTGTACGAGCAGCAGACGCACCACGTGCTCTGCCCGTGCCACCAGTCCACCTTCGACCTCTCCGACGGCGCCCGTGTCATCTTCGGCCCGGCCGGTCACGCGCTTCCGCAGCTGCGGATCGGCGTGAATGACGAAGGCTTCCTCGAAGCGCTCGGCGACTTCGAAGAGCCCGTCGGTCCTGCATTCTGGGAGCGCGGATGAGCACTGCCACCACCACCGAGCGCAAAGCGCCGGCCGGCGAGCGCGTAGCCGACTGGGCGGACGGCCGCCTGGGCATCTACAGCCTCGCCAAGGCGAACATGCGCAAGATCTTCCCGGACCACTGGTCCTTCATGCTGGGTGAGATCTGCCTCTACAGCTTCATCATCATCATCCTCACGGGTGTGTACCTGACGCTGTTCTTCCACCCGAGCATGAACGAGGTCGTGTACCACGGCTCGTACGTGCCGATGCAGGGCGTCCAGATGTCCGAGGCCTTCGCCTCGACCCTGGACATCAGCTTCGACGTCCGCGGCGGTCTGCTCATCCGGCAGATCCACCACTGGTCGGCGCTGATCTTCGTCGCCGCGATGGTCGTGCACATGATGCGCGTCTTCTTCACCGGCGCGTTCCGCAAGCCGCGTGAGGTCAACTGGATCTTCGGCTTCCTGCTGCTGGTCCTCGGCATGTTCACCGGCTTCACCGGTTACTCCCTGCCGGACGACCTGCTCTCGGGCACCGGTGTCCGCTTCATGGAGGGCGCGATCCTGTCCGTGCCGATCGTCGGCACGTACCTGTCGTTCTTCCTCTTCGGCGGCGAGTTCCCCGGCGGCGACTTCGTCGCGCGGTTCTACTCGATCCACATCCTGCTGCTGCCCGGCATCATGATGGGCCTGCTGGTGGCCCACCTGATCCTGGTCTTCTACCACAAGCACACCCAGTTCGCGGGTCCCGGCAAGACGAACAACAACGTCGTCGGCATGCCGCTGCTGCCCGTCTACATGGCCAAGGCCGGAGGCTTCTTCTTCCTGGTCTTCGGTGTCATCGCGGCCATCGCGGCGCTCGCCTCGATCAACCCGATCTGGGCGCTCGGCCCGTACCGCCCGGACCACGTGTCCACCGGTGCGCAGCCCGACTGGTACATGGGTATGCCGGAAGGCCTGATCCGTGCCATGCCCGGCTGGGAGATCAACCTGTGGGGCCACACGCTCGTCCTGGGCGTGTTCATCCCGCTGCTGCTCTTCCCGCTGGTCCTCGGCGCGATCGCCGTCTGGCCGTTCATCGAGTCCTGGGTCACCGGCGACAAGCGCGAGCACCACATCCTGGACCGCCCGCGCAACGTCCCGACCCGTACGGCCTTCGGTGTCGCCTGGATCGCGGAGTACATCGTGCTCCTCATCGGCGGCGGCAACGACATGTTCGCCCAGTACTTCCACCTGTCGATCAACTCGATCACCTGGTTCGTCCGGATCGGCTTCTTCGTCGTCCCGGTCCTGGCCTTCATCGCCACCAAGCGGATCTGCCTCGGCCTCCAGCGCCGGGACCACGACAAGGTGCTGCACGGTCGCGAGACCGGCATCATCAAGCGTCTGCCGCACGGTGAGTTCGTCGAGGTCCACGAGCCGCTCCCGCAGGGCAAGCTGCACACGCTCACCTCGCACGAGCAGTACAAGCCGCTCGAACTCGGCCCGACGGTCGACGAGAACGGCGTGGAGCGCAAGGTGACGCGCGGCGAGAAGCTGCGCGCGAAGCTCAGCAAGGGCTTCTACGCGGAGGGCAACCAGATTCCGAAGCCCACCGCCGAGGAGTACAAGGAGATCCAGTCGGGCCACGGCCACCACTGATCTCCGGCACGACCGCTTGAGGGATCGACCCGTCGATCCTGGTGTCGCCACGGCATGAGCCCCCGTCCAGTGTCTGGACGGGGGCTCATTGCCGTCTCCGGGGCTGGATAGGCTGAGATCCTTCCCATCCGCGTGGGCCCCTACATCGCAGGACCCGACGAGCAGCAGGAGCTGACCATGAACGTTGCGACCCCGGCAGGCGGCGACAGCGTGGCGGCCCGCAGCTGGCCGGGCATCCTGGAAGCCCTGCTCAGCGGCCGCGACCTCAGCACCGACGACACCGCCTGGGCGATGGAGCGGATCATGCGCGGCGAGGCCACCGACGCGCAGATCGCGGGCTTCGCGGTGGCCCTGAGGGCCAAGGGCGAGACGGTGGAGGAGTACTCGGGCCTGGTCCGCACGATGTACGCCCACGCCAACCTGATCGAGGTGCCCGGGCGGACCGTGGACATCGTCGGAACGGGCGGCGACGGCGCCAAGACGGTCAACATCTCCACCATGTCCGCCATCGTGGCCGCCGGCGCGGGCGCGAAGGTCGTCAAGCACGGCAACCGGGCCGCCTCCTCCGCCAGCGGCTCCTCCGACGTCCTGGAGAAGCTCGGCGTCAACCTCGGCCTGACCCCGCAGCGGGTGGCGCAGGTCGCCGAGGAGGCCGGCATCACCTTCTGCGCCGCGGTGGTCTTCCACCCCGCCCTGCGGTACGCGGCCTCGGCCCGCCGGGACCTGGGGGTGCGCACCGCCTTCAACGGCCTGGGCCCGCTCACCAACCCCGCCCGGGTCACCGCGCAGGCGGTGGGCGTCGCGGACCCCCGGCTGGCCCCGATCATGGCCGGGGTCCTCGCCGAGCGGGGCACCTCCGCCCTCGTCTTCCGCGGCGACGACGGCCTGGACGAGCTGACCACGACCGGCACCTCCCGGGTGTGGTGGGTCCGCGACGGGCGGATCACCGAGCACGCCTTCGACCCGCGCGACGTGGGCATCGAGACCATCGACATCTCGGCCCTGCGCGGCGGCGACCCCTCGTACAACGCCGACGTGGCCCGCCGGCTGCTGGCCGGCGAGACCGGTCCGGTGCGCGACGCGGTCCTGCTGAACTCGGCGTCCGCCCTGGTCGCCCTGGACCCGGGCGCGGGCTCGCTGGAGGAGGAGCTGACGGCGGGCATCGCCCGGGCGGCCGAGTCCATCGACTCGGGCGCCGCGCGCGCCGCGCTGGAGCGCTGGGTGGCGGCCAGCAACGCGTAGGCCCTGGCCGGGCGGAGTGCGCGGATGCGGCCCGCCGCCCGGCGCGAGATCGGCGTGACAGAGGAGACCCCGGTCCACGATGTGGACCGGGGTCTTGTGTTCGGCGGTCCGTGTGGCAGGATGCTCTCCAAGGTCACGAGTGACAGCGTTTAGGCCCCGGCTTGCTGTCCGGCAACCCTCCTTCCGTGGCGGGGTGCCCCGGGTGATGACCAGGTCGTAGGCAGCAAGGCCTACGGCAAGCGCGGATCCCTCGACACCAGGGGTCCTGGTCTCTCGAGGAGCGTTTTCCGTGAGCAAGCGAATGCGATAGGGCGACTCCGCCCCTACTTCACCCCTCGGAACAGGGTCCCTTCCGCGTACCCCCGATCCGTCCGAGGTCCTCCCGTACCCCTGACGGCCGCCGCCGCGCGCCGCCGTACCCGCGTACGGGCACACCGAAGCCATTCAGCCCTGCCTGCCGGGAGATACCGCCATGTCCGCATCCCTGAACGCCGCCGCCACCACCGCCTGCGCCGCCCCCGCCGAGGGCCCCGCCTGTGCCGAGCCGCTGCCCGTGCTCGGCCGGGACGTCACCGTCCCGCTCGTCACCGGCGGCGAGGTCACCTACGCGGCGCTGGACTACGCGGCCAGCGCCCCGGCGCTCCAGCGGGTCTGGGACGACGTGGCCGCGTACGCCCCGTACTACGGCAGCGTCCACCGCGGCGCCGGCTACCTCTCGCAGCTCTCCACCGACCTCTTCGAGCAGAGCCGGGCCACCGTCGCCGAGTTCCTCGACTGCCGCCCCGCCGACCAGGTGGTCTTCACCCGGTCCACCACCGACTCCCTCAACCTGCTCGCCGCCGTGCTCCCTGCCGACTGCCAGGTGTTCGTCTTCGAGACCGAGCACCACGCCTCGCTGCTGCCCTGGGGCGACGCTCAGGTCACCTACCTCAACGCCCCCCGCACCCCGGCCCAGGCCGTCGCCACCCTGGAGCGGGCGCTGGCCGACCGCGACCCCTACGGCCCCGCGCTGGTCTGCGTGACCGGGGCGTCCAACGTCACCGGTGAGCTGTGGCCGGTCAGGGAGCTGGCCGCCGCCGCGCACGCGCACGGCGCGCGGATCGTCCTGGACGCCGCCCAGCTGGCGCCCCACCACCCCGTCTCCGTGCGGGAACTGGACGTGGACTGGGTCGCCTTCTCCGGGCACAAGCTGTACGCGCCCTTCGGCTCGGGCGTCCTCGCGGGCCGCGCCGACTGGCTCCAGGAGGCCGCCCCGTACCTCGCCGGGGGCGGCGCCTCCCGCAAGGTGGCCCGCCGCGAGGACGGCGGCGTCGACGTCGAGTGGCACACCACCGCGGCCCGCCACGAGGCCGGTTCCCCGAACGTCATCGGCGTCTACTCCATCGCCTCCGCCTGCCGGGCGCTGAAGGAGGCGGGCTTCGATGAGCTCGTCGCCCGTGAGCGGCACCTCATCGCGAAGGTCCGCGAGGGCCTGGCGGAGGTCCCGGCGGTGCGGGTGCTGTCCCTGTTCGGGGACGACGCCCCGCGCGTCGGCGTCATCTCGTTCGTGGTCGACGGCTGGAACAGCTCGCACTTCGCGGCGGCGCTGTCGGCGGAGTACGGGATCGGGGTGCGCGACGGCCTGTTCTGCGCCCACCCGCTGGTGCGGACGCTGCTGGGCAGCGAGCCGCAGGCCCAGGGGGAGTGCGGGGCGCCGGAGGCGGGGCCGGGGGAGCGGTCGCTGAACGCGATCCGGGTCAGCTTCGGGGCGGGTACGCCCGACGAGCACGTGGAGCGCTTCGTCCGCGCGGTGAAGGAACTCGTCGCGGACGGCGCGAAGTGGCGGTACCGCACGGAGGACGGCCGCTGCGTCCCGGCGGTGTGACCCTCCGCCTCAAGGCCGGCGGGGCTGTTCACGGCCCCGCCGGCGATGGGCCTACGCGTCCAGCCCGATGGCGAAGGCGGCTTCCAGGTCGTGCTGGGAGTACGTGCGGAAGGCGACGTGGGTGTCCGTGGCCTCGACGCCCGGGATCTTGCTGATCTTGCCGGGGATGATGTCCGCCAGGTTCTCGTGGCGGGCGACGCGGACCAGCGCGATCAGGTCGTACGTACCGGTGACGGAGTAGACCTCGCTGACACTGTCCAGCTGGGCGATGGACTCGGCGATCTCGGGGATCCGGTCCACGCTGGTCTTGATGAGCACGATCGCGGTGATCACGGTTGGCTGTCTCCCTCGACGGCGGTCACTGGTCGCCTCACTCTAGTCGTACGGCGATATCGCACCCACGCGTAGCAGAACCCCACGGAGAAGCCCACGACGTGGGCGAGGTACGCCACCCCCGGCCCGCTGGCCGCCCGGTGCGCGGCCAGCCACTGCAGCCCGAACCAGAACATCAGCACGATCCACGCCGGGAAGCGCAGCGGCAGGAACAGCAGGAACGGGAACAGGCTCGTCACCCGCGCCCGCGGGAACAGGCACAGGAACGCGCCGAGCGCCGCCGAGATCGCGCCGGACGCCCCGACCAGGGTCTGGTCGGAGGAGGCGTGGGCCGCAGCGTAGGCCGCCAGGGCCACGTAGCCGGTGCAGAGGTAGAAGACGAGGAACGCCGGCCGCCCCATCCGCTCCTCCGTCATGGCGCCGAAGACGTAGAGGAAGAGCATGTTCCCGAGCAGGTGCAGCCAGCTGCCGTGGACGAAGAGCGCCGTGAGCGGGGTCAGCAGCGGACGCGCCGCCCCGGAGAAGAGTTCGTCGGGGACCACGCCCCAGTGCCGGAAGTAGGCCGTGCCCGTCGCCAGCAGCCGCTCGCCCGTCCCGTAGGACGGGTTCAGGCCGGACGCCGGGCTCGCCAGGAACGCCGCGCAGCAGCCGGCGATCAGCGCGTACGTGACCACGGGGCCCCGGGCGGCCTCCCGCACGGCCCGCCACTTTACGATCATGCGACAGAGCATGACGCAGGCGGAGCCCCCTGAGGGTGGTGCCAGGCCGTAGGGTTACGTGCTGCGGTCCGCCGACCGCTGCGGAAGGCTTTAATTGAACGAGCTACGAAGGAGAGAGCGGCCTGATGACGACGGTTCCCCTGCCGACCGACACCACCCGGTGGCGCTGCACCCTGTGCGGCAACCTCACGAGGTTCGATGTCACCCGATCGTCGAAGGTCGTGGAGTACGTCCACCTCGACCTCGCCGGGGAGCCCAAGGTCGAGGAGCGCGAGGTGGTCAGTGAGACCATCGAGTCGGTCCGCTGCCGCTGGTGCAACGCGGTGGACCAGATCGAACTCGTCGACAGGCCGGGCACCGACTCCTGACGGAGCGGGGCCCACGGTAGATCACGGTAGGGGTGACGGATTGTGGAGCCAGCAAGCGGCGCCGGGCAGGCCGACGCGGCCCGCGACGCCGCGGAGGTCCTCGACCGCCCGCTGCCGGAAGGCGTGCGGCGCCGGGTCGTCGCGCTCGTCTCGGACGCCTTCGGCGGCCTGACGGTCGCCGACCTCCCCGCGCAGCTGCGCCAGTACGCCCGGTTCACCCCGACCCGGCGCGCCAAGTTCGCGGGCAACGCGATGGCCTCGGCGGTGGAGAGCGACGGGGTCTTCCGCAGCCGCGTCGCGGAAAAGGTGCGCGAGGCGCAGCCGGAACTGGCGGGGGCGCTGGAGTCCGGTGCCCCGCCGGCCGCCGCGGACCCGCTGGACGTGGCGGCCGCCGCGTACGTGCTGCGGCCGGCCGGCTGGGTCAAGCTGGTGGCCGCCGCGGGCGAGGAGGCGCAGCGCGCCGACGCCGAGCGGGTCGATGACGAGAACCGGCGCGAGCTCGAACGGCTGCGCGAGGAGCTGGCGCAGCTGCGCGACGCCCAGCGCAGCGGCGGCGAGCAGGTGCGGGCCGAGCTGGACGCCGTCCGCAAGGAAGCGGAATCGCTTCAGCGCAAGCTGCGCAGTGCTCTGAGCGACGTCAAGCGGGGCGAGGCGGCCCTGCGCAAGCTCGGCGGCGAGGTCGACGGGATCCGCGGCGAGGCGGCCGCGCAGGTGGCCGCCGCCGAGAGCGAGTCGCGGCGGCTGAAGGCCCGGCTGGCGGAGGCGGAGTCGGCGCTGGAGACCGCGCGCCGGGCCACCCGCGAGGGGCGCAGCATGGAGGACATGCGGCTGCGGCTGCTGCTGGACACGGTGCTCGACGCGGCGGCGGGGCTGCGCCGCGAGCTGGCGCTGCCGCCGGTGTCGACGCGGCCGGCGGACACGGTGGACGCCGTGGAGCCGGGCCGGATGACCCCGAAGGACATCGCGGCGCGGGCGCTGTCGGAGACCGATCCGGCGCTGCTGGACCAGCTGTTGGCGCTGCCGCAGGCGCATCTGGTGGTCGACGGGTACAACGTGACGAAGACCGGCTATCCGACGATGCCGCTGGAGAAGCAGCGGCTGCGGCTGCTGGGCGGGCTGTCGATGCTGGCCGCGCAGACCGGTGCCGAGATGACCTGCGTCTTCGACGGGGCGGAACTGGCGGCGCCGGTGCTGCTCGCCCCGCCGCGCGGGGTGCGGGTGCTGTTCTCCAAGGCCGGGGTGACGGCGGACGAGCTGATCCGCCAGCTGGTGCGGGCCGAGCCGCCCGGCCGTCCGGTGGTCGTGGTCTCCACCGACCGCGAGGTGGCCGACGGGGTGGCGAAGGCGGGGGCGCGGCCGGTGGCCTCGGCGCTGCTGCTCAAGCGGCTGGCGCGCGTTTCGTAGCGCTCGGCGGCTTCTGTCGCCGATGTAACCGGTGGGTGGGATGCCCGAATTGACGGTACGTCCGGGAGACGTACCGTCAGGGGCGCTGTACGCAGCGTGGGCGGCGGGTAAAGAACCCGGAAGGCGTGCGGATTTTTACGTTCCGGGATTTGAAGTGATCACAGAAGGGTCACTAGGGTCTGCTCAAACCTCCGTTCGGTAGGTCACTCATTCGGGGTGTCGACGGGGGTCTGCTGCCGAAGGAGCTCGCGTCCGTGGCGTCCCACCGTCGACCCAAGCCGCCGACCCGCACCCGCGTGAGCGTCCTCACCGCCCTCGCCACCGCGGCCGTCGCCCTCTCCTCCCAGTCGGCCATGGCCGCCCCGGCCCCGGACAAGCCGAACAAGGACGAGGTCAAGACCAAGGTCGACGCCCTCTACGAGGAGTCCGAGCAGGCCACCGAGCAGTTCAACGGGGCCAAGGACCGCCAGGACAAGCTGGAGAAGGAGATCGGCTACCTCCAGGACCAGGTGGCCCGCGGCCAGGCCGACCTCAACGACCTGCGCAACACGCTCGGTTCGATGGCCACGGCCCAGTACCGGGGCGGCGGCATCGACCCGTCCGTGGCCCTGCTGCTCTCCGGAGACCCGCAGAACTACCTCGACAGCTCCGCCACGCTCCAGCAGCTGAGCGGCCGCCAGGTCGAGGCGATATCCAAGATCCAGGCCAAGCAGCGGGAACTGGCGCAGCAGCGCGCGGACGCCACCGGCAAGCTCGCCGACCTCGACGCCGTCCGCAAGGAGCTCGCCGAGAAGAAGGCCACCGCCCAGAGCAAGCTCGCCGACGCCCAGGCCCTCCTCAACTCCCTGACCGCCGACGAGCGCAGCCAGCTCAAGAGCGACGCGGCCAAGGACGGCGCCGCCTCCGCCAAGGCCGCCGGCGGCGGCACGGGCGCCAAGCCCGGCGCCGCGAAGGGCTCGGGACGGGCCGGCGCCGCCCTCGCCGCCGCCATCACCCAGGAGGGCGACGCCTACCACATGGGCGACACCGGCCCCAACTCCTGGGACTGCTCCGGCCTGACGCAGTGGGCCTACGCCCAGGCCGGCGTCAGCATCAGCCGCACCACCTACACCCAGGTCAACGACGGCACGCGCATCGGCATGAGCGAACTCCAGCCCGGCGACCTGGTCTTCTTCTACAGCGACCTGCACCACGTGGGCCTCTACGCGGGCAACGGCCAGGTCTTCCACGCCTCCAACCCGACCGGCGGCGTCCGCTACGAGGCCATGAAGAACATGCCCTTCCAGTTCGGCGTCCGCGTCGGCTGACCCGCACCCCCCGGCTCCCCGCCCCCGGAGACGCGCCGTACACCGCCCATCCGGGCGAATTGCGCGGACCCGCCCTGACCCCGCGCCCCGCCCATGACCTGCGTCAGAGGCGGGGCGCCGGCGTACCGGCCCGCCGGCGGTCGTTGGCCGCCGCGTGGCCGCGCGGTTACTGTCTGCCAGCGCGGAACCCGGCACACGGCCGTCCATGGGGGGCGGACCCGGGCCCCGCAGCGGAAGGGAGCGGTGCCACGTGGGGTCCCATCGCCGGCCCGGGAGCGGCGGCCTCGACCGGAACGCCAAGGTCACCGTCCTCACCGCCGCCGCGGCCACCGCCGCCGTGGCCATGACGGGCGCACCCGCCCTCGCCGCCCCGGCCCTCCCGCACGAGCCCGCCACGAGCTCCCGCGCCCAGGTCGACCAGCTCTTCGAGGAGGCCGAGCAGGCCACCGAGAGGTTCAACCAGGCCGGCGAGAAGGCCGACGCCCTGCGCGGCGAGATCAGCCGCGCCCAGGACGCCGTCGCCCGCGCCCAGGACCGCGTCAACACCATGCGCGGAGTCCTCGGCACCTTCGCCGGCGCCCAGTACCGCTCCGGCGGCCTCGACCCCACCGTCGAGCTGATGCTCTCCGAGGACCCCGGCGCCTACCTCGACAAGGCCGCCGTCCTCGACCGGCTGAGCGGCCGCCAGGCCAAGCAGCTCGCCGAACTGCTCGAGGAACAGCGCCGGATCGGCCAGCAGCGCCAGGACGCCTCCCGCAAGCTCGCCGAACTGGAGACCCTGCGCACCGAGGTGGCCACCCAGAAGCGCGCCGTCACCTCCAAGCTCGCCGAGGCCCGCAGGCTCCTCAACGACATGCCCTCCGGCGAACGCGCCGACTTCGAGCGGGCCTCGCGCTCAGGCGGCCGCTCCGACGGCCTGCCCGACCTCCCCGGCCTGCCCGTGGGCGGCGGCCACGCCTCCGGCCGGGGGATGGCCGCCGTGATGGCCGCCCGCGCGGCGCTCGGCAAACCGTACGTGTGGGGCTCCACCGGCCCCTCCGGCTTCGACTGCTCCGGGCTGATGGTGTGGTCCTACCGGCAGGCCGGGGTCTCCCTGCCCCGCACCTCGCAGGCACAGCGCCACGCCGGCCGCCAGGTGCCCCTCTCCCAGGCCCAGCCCGGGGACCTGGTCACGTACCGCTCGGACGCCAGCCACGTCGGCATGTACGTCGGCAACGGCCAGGTGATCCACGCCCCCTACCCCGGCGCCCGGGTCCGCTACGACCCCGTCGGGATGATGCCGGTGTCCTCGGTCACCCGGCCCTGACACCCGCCGTGCGTACGATCGGCGGATGGATCCCGTCCGCCGCGCCCTCGTACGCCTGCTCGTGCCGGCCCTGTGCGCGTCCGCGGCCGTCGCCGGGTGCGCGGCGCCCGCCCCGCCCGCCGCGCCCGCCGCGGCGCAGGTGCGGCGGGCCGTCGCCGACTGGGCGGCGGCCCCGCCGCGGCGGCTCTCCGGGATCCCGCTGGAGGGCTGGTCCTACGAGGTCGTCTCGGTCCGGCAGGACGGCGCACGCGCCTCCGCTCGCGCCGAGCTGCGCTACCGGCTCGCCGGCTACGACACCGCCCCCGCCGGGTCGGCCCGCGAGCTGACGCTGGCCCGCGACGGGGACGGGGCGACCTGGCGGGTCACCGCCGACCGGCCCGCCCCCGGGGCCCCGCCGCAGCCGTGGGACCAGGGGGAGGTGGCCGTCGTACGGGGCGCGCACTCCCTCGTCCTCGGCGTCGGCCAGAGCCCGCGGACCCTGGCGGAGATCTCCGCCGACGCCGACCGGGCGGTACCCGCCGCGAGCGCCGCCTGGCCGGGGCCGTGGCCGCGCCGGGTGGTGGTGCTGGTCCCCGCCACCCTGGACGCGATGGCCGCGCTGCTGGGCCGCCCCGCCGACGCCTACCGGGGCATGGGGGCCGTCACCACGGGAGCCACCGGCGGCGGGCCCGCACCGGCCGACCG
Organism: Streptomyces sp. NPDC089915; assembly: GCF_040684675.1. Taxonomy (NCBI): domain Bacteria; kingdom Bacillati; phylum Actinomycetota; class Actinomycetes; order Kitasatosporales; family Streptomycetaceae; genus Streptomyces; species Streptomyces sp. NPDC089915. The sequence continues at coordinate 20,212 of NZ_JBFBGN010000123.1, forward strand.
GGTGGTGGTCAACCCGGAGGGGTACGCACAGCTGTCGCAGGCCGGCCGGCAGATCGTCCTCACCCACGAGACCACCCACGTCGCGACCCGCGCCGCCACCACCGCCCGGACCCCGCAGTGGCTCTCCGAGGGCTTCGCGGACTGGGCGGCGTACCGGGACGGCCCGCTCGGCCCGGCGGAGGCCGCCCCCACCCTCGGCCGGGCCGTCCGCCTCGGCGACCTCCCGGCCGCCCTGCCCGAGGACGGGGCCTTCGCCTTCGGCGGCGACCAGGACGCCATGGCCCGCGCCTACGAGGGCGCCTGGCTGGCCTGCCGGCTCATCGCCGCCCGCTGGGGGGACGCGGCCCTGGTCCGGCTCTACGAACGCGCCGGCCGCGAACCGCTGCCCACCGCCCTCGACGAGACCCTGGGCACGGACCTGCCCGCCCTGACGAAGGCCTGGCAGCAGGCGCTGCGCGAGGAGCTGGGCTAGGCCGTGTCCGCAAAGTCGGTTGGTCGTTACTCCGTTCGTGGTGCGACGTCATGAACTGACTGATCAGGCCTGGACGGTGATCGAGCCG